>JAQBWV010000379.1 GCA_027624335.1 Planctomycetota bacterium | reverse complement strand
CCCTGCAATCCCTTCAGGAATTCTGGCGAATTCCACTACCCGAAAAATCGCCTCTGACAAAGCACTAGCTGGGGCGGGGGCGAACTCTAGCCCTCATTTCACGGGGGGGCAATCCGAATTCAGACCGTTGAATTTTGAGGTGGTTGCCAGCGTGTCACAGGCCGATGTAGCGGGCGTAGACGGCCCGGGCAAGGCCGGGTTCGTCGGTGCCTTTGATGATCGCTCGACCGTCTTTGAAGAGAGTGATTTCGTAGTCGGGATCAGTCAGCGACAGTCGCAGCAGGAACGCGTTCTGTGTAACCGTGCCCGATGTGCTTAGCTTCTGAGCCATCTCGGCCAGCGACAGGCTGGCTGGTTCCTGAGGTCGGATCTGCACCGCGTTGCGACCGCAAAGGATCGTCGACTGCGATCCCTGCTGGCCTGATATCCAGATGCGTTCTCCGTGCTGGCAGGCGGCGCAGTCGGCCTGCGCCCTCAGATCGGCGACGTTCATCTGTCGCAGGGTTCCGTCCCAGACATCGATCATTGTCAGCGAAAGAGCGACGTCTTCCCGACGGCCAGCCAGGATCTTGATCGCAGTCATGGCCTGCAATGAGGCAATCACGTTGACTGTCGGGCCGAGAATTCCTGCCGTGTCGCAGGTTTCGGTGGAGCCTGCATCCGGTGGGGAATCGATGAGACAGCGCAGGCATGCGGTTTCGTTCGGGAAGATTGGCATCGTCTGGCCGTGGCTGCTGATGCATCCTGCGTAGACCCACGGAATGCCCGTATCGAGCGACAGATCGTTGATCAGAAATCGAATTTCAAAGTTGTCCGTACCATCGAGAATCAGATCGACGCCTTCGGCGAACTTCGCGATGTTTGTGTACTCGACGTCGGCAACGACAGCTTCGATGGTCACATCGCTGTTGATTTTATCGAGCTTCCTGGCAGCGGCGATCGACTTGGGCAGTTGATCGCGAATGTCGTTCTCGTCAAACAGGACCTGTCGCTGGAGATTGCTGTACTCGACGAAGTCACGATCGACGATTCGCAGAAAACCCACGCCCGCGCGAGTCAGCGTTTCCGCCAGGACGGTGCCGAGCGCACCGCATCCGCACAGCAGGACGCGGCTGGCCAGAAGTCTTCGCTGTCCGTCTTCGCCAAGTTGCGGAAAACGTGTCTGTCTGCTGTAACGATCGAGGTTCATAAGCGGACGCTGTCTTCAGAGCCGGGCCGGCATGGAACACGGGACAAGATGAATACCGTTATGGAGTAGGTTCGTTGCTGCGGCGAGCGACGCCTGCCTTGATCGCCGCTTCAGCGACTGCTTCTGCGACTGCGGGCGCCACCTTTCGATTGAACACGCTCGGGATGATGTAGTCAGCGTGTAGTTCGTCTTCGCCAATGACGCTGGCAATCGCGACGGCCGCCGCCAGTTTCATTGAATCAGTTACCGAGTGCGCTCTCACGTCGAGCAGACCTCGGAACAAACCAGGAAAGCACAGCACGTTGTTGCACTGGTTCGGGTAATCCGACCGCCCTGTTGCCATGACCTTGACGTGAGGCCCTGCGACCTCCGGCATGATCTCAGGATCGGGATTGGCCAGGGCAAATACGATGGCGTCGTCAGCCATTCCTTTGACGTCGTCTTCCGACACGAGTCCCGCTGCCGAGACGCCAATCAGCACGTCAGCTCCCTGCATGGCATCGCTGAGCGATCCCGTTTCAGCATTCGGGTTCGTGTTCTCGGCCAGCCAGTCTTTCACCGGGTTCATCCGGTCGGCACGCCCTTTGTAGATGGCTCCGGTACGATCGCAGACGATGATCTGTCGGACTCCTGCCAGCGCGAGCAACCTGGCGATCGCCATGCCGGCGGCTCCGGCACCGCTCATCGCGATGCGGATGTTTTCGGGTTTCTTATTCACAACTTTCAGAGCATTCGTCAGTGCCGCCAGCACGACGATCGCCGTTCCGTGCTGGTCGTCATGAAAGACTGGAATGTCGAGTTCCTCGCTCAGACGCCGTTCGATCTCAACGCACCGCGGCGACGAGATGTCTTCCAGGTTGATCCCGCCAAATGTCGGCGCGATCAGCTTGCAGGTCTCGATGATTTTTTCCGGATCCTTCGTATCGAGGCAGATCGGAAAAGCGTCGACGCCGGCAAACTCCTTGAAAAGCAGCGCCTTGCCCTCCATCACCGGCATGGCGGCCATTGGGCCAATGTCACCAAGCCCCAGAACCGCCGTCCCGTCAGTGACGACGGCGACGGTGTTCCGCTTGATCGTCAGGCTGTACGCGGCGTTCGGATCTTCGTGGATCGCCAGGCAAACACGAGCGACGCCAGGCGTGTAGGCCATCGAAAGGTCGTCTCGCGTCTTCACAGGAACTCGCGAATTGACTTCGATCTTGCCGCCCAGATGCATCAGAAAGGTTCGATCAGAGACTTTCACGACTTCGACTTCACTGTGCTCTTTCAACAACGCGACGATGGCTGCACCGTGCTCAACGTCCGAAGCGTTGACGGTGAAATCGCGAGTGATCGAAATTCCTCGCACCTCGACAATGTCAATCGCTCCGATCGAACCGCCAGCGTCACCGATGATCGACGTAATGCGACCGAGCAACCCCGGATGGTCAGGATACTGAAGCCGAATCGTGAGACTGTTGGACGGGCTGACAACTTTCATGCGGTGATCCGTGATTCTGTGACACGTAATTTTGTCGTTGACCGCAAAGCAGGGTGAATGCCTGCCGCGCGAAGTGTATCAAGGATCGGCTTATTCGAGCAGTTCGACCCAACGGGCATTTTGAGCCGGTCAGGCTCAGCCTGACGAAGTGTGGGACTTGCCATACCGATCATCCAACCCGGACTCCGTCAGGCAGCGATCCTTCCCGAAATAACTTACCGACTCCCGATCACGTCAGTCCCGCGCAGGCGGGAAACCAGAGTACACGGGAAAACTGGATTCCCGCCTGCGCGGGAATGACGAACATCGGAACTATCACTGACTTCGAAAATCGAGAAGTTATTTCGCGACGGATCCGAGCCTGACCTGCGAAACTCTGAATTGGCCGTCAATCTCTCAGTGCCCTGTCGCCAGCACGACGGTCCAATTTATACCCAGCGAGGTGACAGGTGAGACTTCGCTGCAGCTTCCGTAGGGCCGGTTCCCACCGGCCGCACATAGCAATTATGCGTGGTCGGCCGGTAGGAACCGGCCCTACAAGGTGACAGTCCACGTTGTGCGAACGGGGCCTGCCGGGTTTCGCTGGTCAGCCGGAAATGGCTGTCGACATCAGAAGCCGTTCAGCAAGTCCAGTGCGTCCAGAACCGACATCTGGATCGCAAGGCTGCTGTTGTCGACCTCGCCAGCTCCGGGGCTGATGAGGACGTCAATGCCTTCTCCGCCGTTGAACTGGTCTGTCGAACCGCCACCATTCAGCGAATCGTCGCCTTCTTCGCCGTAGAGCGAATCGACTCCGGAACCGCCGATGATGTTGTCGTCCCCGTCGCCGCCCAGCAGCGTGTCGTTTCCGTCCATGCCGTTAATCGTGTCGTTACCGTCCTTGCCGGCCACGATGTCGTCGTCAGTTCCGGCTTCAATCCAGTCGTCGCCATCTCCACCATCGACGATGTCATTGCCGCTGTCAGCATAGATCCGATCGTCGCCGTCTCCACCTTTGATCAGATCGTTGTCCGTCTGACCTCGCAGCGTGTCGTTACCGGTACCTCCGTCCAGAGAATCGTCACCGCTGCCGCCCAGCAGTTTGTCCTGATCCGCACCGCCAGCAATGAGGTCATCGCCAGCGTTGCCGTTCAGAACGTCGTCCCCAAACCCGCCTGACAGAGAATCGCCGCCGTCTTCACCGATCAGCGTATCGTTGCCGAAACTGCCGACCAGACTGTCCTCGCCGTCTCCGCCGAGGATCGAGTCGTCTCCGACATCGCCCCGCAGAGTGTCGTTGCCGCCTTCGCCGTTGAGGGTGTCGTTGCCGTCACCGCCATCGACGAGATCGTTACCGAGACCGCCGACGACTGAGTCGTCACCGTCGCCGCCGGTGATGCTGTCGTCGTTCCGCGAGCCGGTGATGACGTCATTGCCAAGGCCGCCTTTCAGGAACAGCAGCACATTGCCGATCGGGGCGTCCAGCGCCGAGATGGTGTCGTTGCCGTCTTCTCCGTCGACATTGAGTACCAGTGCTCTGACGTCGGCCAGCGAGCTGACGGTCAGCACGTCAGCTCCGTTGCCGCCCAGTACGTTGACGATCGTTGTCGAGTTGCTGACGGTGATGGACGCCGAACCTTCACTGACTCGCAGCTTCCCCGAGTCGCTACTGACCGCAAAGTTGTTGACACCCGCATCACCCTGAACGGTCAGCGTTTGAACGCCCGTCGAATCCAGCACGACGTCGACACCGTGTCCCAGGCCATTCCAGACCACCGTATCACTGCCGGAACCAGTCGAGATGATGTCATCCCCACTTTGCCCCGCGATTGTGTCATCCCCGGAATCACCATCGATCGTGTCCGAACCGTCGCCACCGTTGATCGAGTCGTTGCCGGCGTTCCCCGCAATCAGGTCGTTGCCCGAGCCTCCATCGATCGTGTCGTTACCTTCTCCCGCGTTGATGGTGTCGTTGCCGGTTCCTCCGCTTGCGAAATCACCCGTATCCGCAGCGAATATCGGTGACCCCGGAGGCGCGGGAAC
>JAQBWV010000378.1 GCA_027624335.1 Planctomycetota bacterium | reverse complement strand
CTTCGGACCATGAGACTGAATGAAGCTCGCGTCGAGTTTCGACCACGCCGACCAGATGTAGATCGAAGCTGTGAACCACAGAATCATCGTCCGGATTAACTGCTTCCGGACAGCGCATTGACGACTTGCAGTATCCTCAGGTTCCGGCATGGCTGTTTCGCCCGGGGCACCAGACGACCCGCTGCCACAACGCCAGAGCAGCGGCGTGAGGATCATGAAGTGGTACAGCCATGGCTGCAGGCAATGCTGATTCAGCAGAATCAGACAAGTGGCTGACAATAGAAAGAGCGCCTCGCACCACCGCTCGATCAAGAGCGATCGGTACCGCAGAGAGACGCAAGTCAGACTCTCAATCGCAATGCATGCATCGACAAACATCGACGCCACAAGCACAGTGCTCAAGACCTGATCGGCGCCGTGCGGCACCGTCGTCAGGAAACTGAAAAACGGAATCGCCGGAAAGTCGGACGCTGCGAACCAGAGTCGCCAGGTACTCGCAATCAGGATCAGTGCCGTGACGTCTCGCAGAAGACGCAGTTGGTTCCGCATGTCGTACAAACTCGATCTATAGTTCACTCGGTCGAAGAAGCCTTCGCCCCGGTGCGTTCCGATTGGGCCAATTCTTCAGATTGTTCTGCCGACCGACACCGGAATGACAGACAGCTCACTCTCGCGAAGAAAGCGGCGAACTTCCACGCCGAGCCAACATATGCCAGCGCCGGCGATCGAAATCGACAATCTGGTCGTGCGGTTTGGTCGCTTTACCGCAGTCAATGGGCTGTCACTGAACGTCAACGAGGGCGAACTCTTTGGCTTTCTCGGTCCGAACGGAGCCGGCAAGACGACGACCATCCGTGTCCTGATCGGTTGCCAGCGACCAACTTCCGGCAGTGTGCGCGTCGCCGGATTCCAGATTCCGAGTGAGTTCGAACAGGCCAAACATCAGTTTGGCTACGTTCCGGACACCGAGAATCATGTCGAAGAGTTCACCGGACGGGAAAACCTCGAACTGTTCGCTCGCCTCTATAGCGTCCCTCTTTCAGAGGTCAACGAAGCACTTGCGCGACTGGAACTTTCAGAGGCCGCCGACGTCGTCGTCAGTTCGTACTCCAAAGGAATGCGACGAAAGCTGTTGATCGCTCGCGAGATCATGCATCGCCCTCGCATTCTGTATTTCGACGAGCCGACCGCGAATCTCGATGCCCATTCAACGCAACTCGTTCGACAGCTGTTGCGAGAGCTCGTGTCGGACGGTGCGACGGTCTTTCTGACAACTCACAACATGGAAGAAGTCGAGCAGGTCTGCGACCGCGTGGCGATTCTTTGCCGCGGCGAACTCGTTGAGTGCGACACTCCGACCAACTTCGTCACACGACACGCGTTGAGGATTGTTAAGACTCAGTTCGAACAGGACGGCCTTGTCGTTCGCGAATCGATCGACCTGGACCTCGACAACCAGCGCGAACGTCTGGCGGAAATCATTCGAAACGAAAAGTGCGTTCGAGTCCATTCGCAGGAATTCGACTTTCAGGACGTCTTTCTCAAGATCACGGGGCAGGCCTACACATGATCCGCTCCCGTTTGGTTTCCATCCTGCTTGACCGCGAGTTTCGTCGGCTCCGGAAGAATCCGTCGGCCCTCATGTTGATCGGTCTGCTTTCAGCGGTCGCCTTGCTGATGGCAACCAGCCGGCCTGTCTCGAAGGAACCAGGCAACCAGGCTGGCGTCTCGGTGACGGCGGCGGCAGGTTCATCACGTAAGACCCTAGACGTCTGGCTCATCTACGACCAACGAGCGAGATGGCTGGACTACCTGGCCCAGAACCCGCCGGAATCGCCGACGATTCGGATTGTGCATCGCGATCGAGTGCCTGTCGAAGATGGTCAACTGAAGCTGCCGCCAGGCGATGCGGCTGTCCTGGTCCTGTATGGCGATCAGCGGGAAACCAGCCAGGGCATCGTGTTCGGGAAAGTCATCCTCAACGGCAGGTACCCCGGTGATGACCCGGCGATTCTTAAACCCTTCTGGGACTGGTTCTGGCCGACCGTCACGACGTACCACACGAACGGATTGCGTTTTGAGCAGTCAGCAGAACCGCTGGGAACTCAGACAGCAGCGAGCGTACCGGCATCACTTGAAGATACTTCGGTCGCGGACCTGGTTACCAACGAGCTGATTGCGACGATGCTGCTGCTGATCGTGATGTTCTTCGCGTGCTGTCACCTACTGGTGTCGTTCACTTCGCAGGATCGAGAACGAGGCACACTTGCTGCCCTCGTCCTGAGTCCTGCCAGAACTTCCGAAATCCTGCTGGCGAAGTTCATCTTTCACCTGCTGATCTCGCTGGGCGGATGCCTGGCGATCGTTGCGATTCTCAAACCGATCGTCCTCACGCAACCGGTACTATGGCTCACCATACTTCTGACAAGCGTTGGTCTGATGTGCGTCGGCACGTGCATCGCAACGCTGGCGAAAACTCAGGCATCAGCTGCCCTGCTGGCTCTGTGTTACATGCTGGGTGGAACAGTGCTGTTCTATCTGGCGACAAAGTTCACGGCGTTCGCCTTTGTCAAACAACTCGCCTTCGAGAACTACACCTTTCCGTTGCTCTACGCGACGATGAAGCATCCGGTCAGCGTGTTGCACGCACCCGGCCTGGGGGCAATGGTCGTACTCGTCGGAGTGTGGATCACGGTCGCACGAACGTGCTTCTACCGCTATGGCTGGCGATAGTGCTCTCGCGTTTCGTCTCTTCTCAAAGAACGAGGATGCATCCGGCCGCAGACACTTCCTCGGAAGAAGGAAGTTCCATCTGCGACCGGGTCCCTGTTGAATAATACTGATCGTGACGAAGCAAATTATTCGACCACGGTGTCGATCCCGCTGATTCCGCTGGGTGGCCCAGCCAGAATGGCTGGGTCGCGGAGCGACAGGATGAATGCAACCTCAGTGTGCAATGAAGAATAATGCCCCTGAGTTGCAACACTCAGGGGCATCTGAAATCTACCGAGACAACACAACGAAGCGGATTATTCGACCACGGTGTCGATCCCGCTGATTCCGCCACTGACCGTATCGTCGCCGCTGTTGCCGCGGACCGTGTCATTGCCGGCACCGCCGTCCAGCGAGTCTGCTGACCCGCCACCGAACAGCGTGTCATTGCCATCGTCTCCAAAGATCGTATCGCTGCCACCGTTGCCGTTGAGGAAGTCGTTTCCTTCGCCTCCGTGGATTTCGTCGTCTCCGTCTTCGCCGAACACCGAGTCATTGTCGCCACCGGCAAAGATCACGTCGTTGCCTGAACCACCATTGACAGTGTCGTTGCCATCGCCCGTGGCGATGTTGTCGTTCCCGCTGCCACCCGAGACGGTATCATTACCGCTTCCACTGATGACGATGTCATCGCCGTCTCCACCATTGAAGGAGACCGTGTGCACTGTCGTGATGGCACTCGTGTTCAAGCTGTCGTTTCCGCTGGCTCCGTTAAACGTGATCTGCCCGGTGAAGCCAATCAGAGACGCACCAAACGTGACCACGTCGTCGCCGGAACCGCCATGAATGACGATGCTCGTGACATCGGTAACTGCGGCGACTGCTGCATCGACGAGCGCCGTTCCTCCACCTTCCGGAGTGATCTGAATCGCAGTTCCCGTAAAGCTGACATCGAACCGCCCGCCAGCAGTCGGCAGCACGACGGATAGAATCCCGTTGGCCAGTGAGCCACCACCGTTACCAATACTGCCTGGTGAGCTTCCGCTGGGGCCGTCGAGCAGAATGTCGCTGGTGTCACCACGCAGTGTGTCGGTGCCACCTCCACCGGCAACGGTGTCGTAGAAGCCACCCTGCCCGTTGACGAGGTCATTATCGAGACCGCCATCCAGAACGTCAGCATTGTTTCCGCCCAGCAGCGTGTCGTCGCCGGCTCCACCGAACAGCGAGTCGCTTCCGCCGCCCCCGTTGATGAAGTCGTTTCCGTCATCGCCCGTCATGATGTCGTTGCCGTCGCCACCAATGAGGTTGTCGTTGCCGCCGAGTCCGATGGCACTGTCATCACCGGCTCCACCATTGAAGAGATCGTTGCCGTCGCCGCCAAACAGCGTGTCGTTGCCGGCTCCCCCGGAGAACGACGTATTCAACGCCAGACGCGTACCACCATCGTCGTCAGACACGTCGAATTCGTCGTTTCCGTCTCCGCCGAAGAACGTCACGCTGCCGGTGTAGTTGATCGGACCGTCCACTAAGACGACATCGTTACCGACACCGCCGTTGATCAGAATGGCTTCAACGGCTGCCAGCAGTGCCTGAGCAATCACGTCGTTACTGCCATTCAGGACCTGCAGGTACTCAATCGTGTCGATTGTTGTGTCGGTGATACTGAAGTTTCCGCCGGTCGATGGCAGCGTGACGGTCAGCGTCGAGCCATTCAGGCCGTTCGCCACGGGTGTCACTTCTGGAATACTCACAGACGTTCCTGCCAGGATGATGTCGGAGCCGTCACCCTCCAGCGTGTCTGTCCCGCCGCCGCCAGCGACGATGTCACCTGTACCACCCTGACCGTCAATGTAATCGTCGCCCGCATCGCCATCCAGAATATCCAGTCCTGCTCCGCCCAGGATGCGGTCGTCGTCGTCGCCACCCGAGATCGTGTCCGAGTCGGCGTTGCCGTTCAGGAAGTCATTGCCGGCACCGCCGGACAGAACATCGTTC
>JAQBWV010000067.1 GCA_027624335.1 Planctomycetota bacterium | reverse complement strand
GGTGGTGCTTGCTCGATTCGCCAACCCACTGGGTCTTGTCGAAGGCGGTGGTGGAATCCTGTCAGAAGGTGTGAGTTCAGGGCCGGCGCAGGTCACGGTTCCAGGTCAAACGGGGACCGGGAGCATTCGGTCCGGTGCGATCGAACTTTCCAACACAGACGTTGGTCGAAGCCTGGTGGACCTGATCGTGTCTTCGACGAACTACCGAGGGAACGCACGGGTCATCAGTTCTGTGCAGCAGCTGGTCGACGAACTGCTTGTTCTTGGTCGATAGAACCGTGAATCGAGTGTAAGGCCACGTGGAGTTTCCTGATGATCAAACTCACAAAGCTCAATGGAGACGAGTTTGTCGTCAATGCTGAGTTGATTCGATTCGTAGAACGCCGACCTGATACCTATGTGACGTTGACGACGGACGATCGTTTTATCGTGCGGGAATCACTCGAAGAAGTCGTCAGTCGATCGTTGGCCTATTCTCGTGCTGTTCGGTTTCCTCCTGCCGCGTAATGTTGTGGCGTTACTCACCGTCTGATCTGCGAAGGCAAGAGTGCGGACTATCGAACTATGGACAAAGCAAGCATTGTCGGAGTGATTCTTACGATCGTCCTGTTACTGGGTGCAGTCGCGATTGCGCCCGGTTCGTCGTTCGGTGCGTTTATTGATTATCCGTCACTGGCGGTGGTGGTCGGTGGTGGTATCGCGGCAACTATGATCGCTTATCCGATGGGTCCCTTTCTGACGATGCCCATCGTCATCAAGAAGGCGATTTTTCCAAATCCACCGCAGATGGCACCAGCCATCAAGACCCTGGTTGAGTGTGCTGAGATCGCCAGAAAAGAAGGCGTCATGGCTCTGGAGAATAAGGCCAGCGACATTGAGGACCCCTTCATTCTGCTCGGCATTCAGATGGCGGTTGACGGAAGTCCGGCGGAACTGATCGAAAGCATCATGCGGTCCGAGATGATGGCCACTGCTGCCCGTCACAGTGCGGGCAAGGGACTGCTGGAAACGCTCGGTCGGTACGCACCCGCGTTCGGCATGATCGGGACACTGCTCGGGCTGATCATCATGCTCGGAAACATGGATGACCCGGCGGCCATCGGTCCGGGTATGGCCGTCGCACTGCTGACAACGCTTTACGGAGCCCTCGTCTCCAACGTGATCGCGTTGCCCTTTGCAGACAAGCTCATTTATTACTCGAAGAAGGAAATGCAGATCCGCGAGGTGGTCGTGCAGGGGATTCTGGCGATTCAGAATGGTGACAACCCACGAGTCGTCGATCAGAAACTTTCCACGTTCCTGTCACAGAAGGAACGCGCACTGAAGGACGCTGCCTGATTTTGCATCCCGTGGCGATTGTATGAAAAAGGAACTCGCGTTGGTCTCTGACCTCTTGGGCGGTGCAGTGCGATGGAATTTGAAGAAGACGCCCCTCCTGGTGTTCCTGAATGGGTTGTTACCTACGGTGACATGATGTCGCTGTTGTTGACATTCTTCATCATGCTCGTATCGATGAGCGAGTTGAAGGACGAGGGCAAGAATCGTGCGGCGTTGAATTCCATGAAAGAAGTGTTCGGGCCGATGGACGGCACTTCGGGTGCTCCTGGCCGAACCTTCAACAGTCAAAGCGACTCACAACACCTGAATGCGAATAGTGCCAGGAATAATTTCGGGCTTAATGCCGGGAGTGTGGATTCGAATGGCTCAGGTGGGCAGGAGAAGGCTGGAAAATCTGTCAATCATGGCGAAATTGTCACGGTTGGAGGTTCACTCGAATTTGACCAGTTCGAGACAAACCTCACTGCAGAGGCAACCACTGAACTTGATCGACTGATCGATGCCATTAAGCGATTGCCTAACCGAATCATCGTTCGGGGACATTCGTTCGCAGAGCCGGTGAGGCGTAAACCTCAGTTTCGTGATCAACACGACCTTTCATTTGCCAGAGCTCAATCTGTGGCCAAGTATCTCATAGAGAAAAATATAGACCCGCAACGAATACAGGTGAGTGCCGCTGGTGATGCGGAACCACGCGAGCTCACTCGCAATCTGGATGACCGGCGTCGTAATCGCCGTGTCGACGTTTTCACTGTTGATAGATATGTTTCGCCGTCCGATCCGGGATAAGCAGAAGATTGCACAACCGGTGTAACCTGATCGAACGGCCCTTTCTGGCTTCTTCACGAAGCTGCACAGATATCACGGGGGGCTTGGAAGTGGCTAAAGAGAAAACTCCAGAAGTACAGGACGGTAGCGAGGGAGCAGCTGTTGCTGAAAAGAAGTTCAGCGGCGGGAAACTCAAGATTCTCATCCTGGTGGTGGTCGCCATGCTGGGTGAAGCAGGCCTGTTCTTTTTTGTCGGAGTCGGCTCGGGCAGCGCCGACGCCTCTCTGGCAGAAACGGCGTTGGCTGCAAAAACAACGAAGCCGGAAGACGATGAAACTGATCTGGTGGAAGTAGAAGTTCACAGCTTCAACGTCACCAACACTTCAGCGGCTGCAGACACGGTCGTTCACGTTTCGTTCAAAGTCCACGCGCTATTGCCGATCGGTCAGGAGCAGGAATTCAAAGACGCCGTCACGGCATCTCACAAGGTACGGGTTCGAGAATCGATCGAGACGATTTTCAGAAGTGCGACCATGGAAGACTTGAAGGATTCTTCTCTGAGCACACTGAAGCGTCTCGTTCGTGAAGAGATCAACCGCGTTCTGCGGCAAAGTTATGTCGTCAGCGTTGTGTTTAGCGACTATAAGACGATGCAGCAGTAGGCGAGTAAGTTGCTCAGGCGTGTTGTCAGCGTCTGGTTGGTCGGAAAGGTCGTCGCCTGGCACATGAAGCGGAAGGAACACGGACGTGGACTCCGAAGAAAAAGCACTGAACGCTGGTGATATTCAGGATATGCTGGACCAGGCCGGTGGTACCGAAGCTGTTGGCGGCGGCATTGATCCCGGTAAGGCAGCTGAGATCGCGGTAGAGCAAGGAACAGAGCCTTCGGTGGAGGACCGTGCCAATCAACTGCTGGATGAAGTCGATGCAGGTCTGGAAGACGCGATTTCCGGGCGATCCCGACAAGGGGCAAATAGGCGTTCAGGCGTGGCCGATGCCGAACCGTTTCAGTTTACGGATCTGAGTTCAGATGCTGCAGCCGAGACCGGGAAGGCGTTCAGTATTGGAATACTGGATGACGTACAGCTCGATGTTCAAGTCGAGCTTGGTCGTGCTGAGCTGCTGATCGACGAAGTTCTTTCGATGCGCGAGGGTGTAGTCATTCCCTTGGACAAACTCGCCGGGGACCCGATCGATATCGTCGTTAATGGCCGACTTCTGGCTCGCGGTGAAGTGCTTGTCCTCAACGACAAGTTTTGTGTCCGAATCTCGGAAATCGTTGCTACAGAGTGAGGTACTGACACGGAAACAAGCTGTGTGGAAGTCTGGAGCCGCGTTCGCCTGAAGGTGGGGCACTGAATAACAATGGCTTCAGCCTGTTTCTGTTTCACAGCACGGCTCGTTGCTGGCCGACTCGGGCTGCTCTGCTGACGAGCTATTACGCTCAGCGGGGACGGCGAGACGCGGTTCCTTGATTGCAATGTGGATGACCAGCAACTCGATCCCATGGAGCGAGGCTCGCGTTTCTATAGCACAACTGCCATTGTCGATGATGCGGTGCGCTGCCTGACGGATCATGCGAAGCAGCACGGCGACAAGCCGTTCTTCCACGATCTCGCGTTTTCGGCACCTCACTTTCCGCTGCACGCACTGCCGGAAGTCAACTTCGAGCTGGCCCGGAATCGATGACCGTAACGGCGGACAGGTTGTTCGGATGGCGTCCGCAGAATGTCAGTGAAGATCCGGTGATTGACCGAGCAGCTTTCCGACCAGACGACCGCTGGTCATGGCCCAGGCAATGTGCAGGCCGTGTCCCCACAGGATTTGTCCACCCAGGCCCGTCTGTCCGACCGCGTAGAGGCCCGGGATCGGATCCCCATTTTCGTTGAGCGTCTGAAACTGCTGATTGATGGCGGCTCCGCCTTCGGTCGTCGTGAAGTACGGCTTCGCCGGTCCCAGCAGACACCATCGCTCGCCTTCCAGTGGCGACCGACCAAAGGTATTGCGTTCGGCATTCACTTCGGACACGGTCCGGCGAAGGGCATCCGGGGGGAGGTCGCGGAGTCTTGCCAGTGAATCGAGGCTGGTCGCTTCAGCAGCGATATCCGGTCTCAATCGGACGTAGTCGGCGACGTAGGCGTACGCAATCTTCGGAGCGGTCGAAATGAAGTTCGGCCACTGGCTGTAGCGCTGAGTGAGTTCCTGGTCGAGAAGAATGTAGCACTCTTTTGCCGGCTGTGCGGCGACCGCGATTTCTCGCTCCGGCCAGAGTGTCTCGTCGCAGAATCGACGGCCTTCGCGGTTGATCAGAATCGCGCCGTCGTCGAACAGGGAATTCTCCGGATGCTGCCACGTCACAAGCAGGCGGCGGATCAGTGCAGACATGATGAAGCGGGGGACGAGAGGCAGCATGCTTCCCAGCAGTCGTGCTCCGAAACCGCTTGCTGGAAGCAGTTGCTGAAACGTTCTGCCGGGCGGTGGCACAAAGCGGAGTTCCGGGCCGTACGTCACGTCCATGTTCAGAAGTTTCACACCGACCGATGATGCCAGTCGATGGCCGTCTCCGTCGGCGTTGGGGTTGATTCCCTCGATCGTCGAAAAGCGATCGCCTTTGAATCTCGAAATCGTGTCAGGGCAGTTTGCGTAATCGCCCGCTGCAAGTACGACTCCTCGAGTTGCCTGGAACTCGACCAGGGTTCCCGAGCATTCCGCGACGACTCCGGTGACGGTTCCCGCAGCGTTCTGAACAAGACGACGGACTGGAGCATTCACCAGCACCTCGCCGCCGAGCTTCAACAATCGTAAGTGCAGCGTGGCAATATAGGCCTTCGCGCCTGGGACAACGTTGTGCATGCGAGGGACGCGATTGGGCGGTTCCGGACTGGGCCCATGAAACGCCAGTCCCATATTCATCAACCAGTGAAGCGTGTCGGCAGCGTGACTCAGGAAGAAGCGACGCAGCGCATCGTTGTTCCGGGCTTCGATCTCAGGTGTCGGGAAAAGACCGGCGTCTGCATGATGGCCCTCGATTGAATCCTTGATGCCCGATCTGGCCTGAAGTCGCGTCCGGTTCGCCGTGAAGGAGCCAACCGCGATGCCCGTTGTGCCTCCGAGTGTCGGCTGCTTTTCCAGTAGCAGCACGCTGGCTCCGTGTTCGGCGCTGCTGACTGCGGCTGCGAGTCCACTTCCACCGCCACCAACGACTATGATGTCGAAGTTCGTCTTCATAAGCGGAATAGTAACCCCGGACGATTGCAACCACAGCCCGCATCGACTGGCGTCAACAATTCATTACGTGACTACACATTACGAAGTGGTTTTGAGTGTGTCCTCGCCGCGTGGTTGTTGCGACTTACGCAGGTGGTGCCCAAGGGCCGCGCAGCAAGAAAGGCTGCCTCACTGAAATGAGGCAGCCTTCATTGAATCTTTGGTACAGCGTCAAATGACTACTCAGTGATGATGTCCCGAACCGTACCCCCGCCAGGAATCATCGGCAGGACGTGTTCCTGATACGGGCAGATCAATTCCAGCAGGTAGGGACCATCGTAGTTGATCATCTCCTCGATGGCACCGGGCACGTCGTCCTTATGACTGACCTGGCGGGAGCCTACGCCCATGCTTTCGGCCATCTTGACGAAGTTGGGAAACGTCTCTCCGAACGTACCGTCTCCATCTCCGGTCGCCATTCGATCATCAATTGGACCAAGATAAGTGTGAGCCCGGTTGCCTTCCATGAACCGATCTTCCCACTGCATCACCATTCCCAGATGTTGATTATTGACGTTCAGCTTCTCGCAGAAGAGTGTGGCGAGCTCCTGAATGTTCATCATCACTGAGCCGTCGCCATCGATATCAATGACCAGGGCGTCCGGATGAGCAGCAGCGACGCCCATCGCTGCGGGCAGACCGAAACCCATTGTTCCCAGGCCAGAACTGCTGAGCCAGCGTTTTGGCTTGCTGAATTTGTAGTACTGAGCCGCCCACATCTGATGTTGACCAACTCCGACGGCAACGTAGGTGTCCAGATCCTTCGTCTGTCTCCATAGTTCCTGGATTGCCCACTGCGGATAAATCAGTTTGTCAGACTCCGTGTGCTTAAGCGGGTGCTGTTTTTTCCAGGCGGCGACCTGTGTTCTCCACTCGTCGATCTGCGGACAGTCGTCGTCTGATAGAGCCGCATTAAGCGAGACGAGGAACTCTTTCACGTCGGCCACAACAGGAATGTGAGCTTCCTTGTTCTTGTGAATTTCCGATGCGTCGATGTCGACGTGAATAATCTTGCCATGCAGCGCGAACTCGTCGAGCTTTCCCGTCACTCGGTCGTCAAATCGGACGCCCAGAGCCAGCAGCAAATCAGCCTCATCGATTGCGTAATTCGCGTACACGGTGCCGTGCATTCCGAGCATGTGCAAAGACTGCTCATGGTCACCAGGGAAACTGCCAATTCCCATGACGGTTGTGGTCACAGGGATGCCCGTTTTCAGCGCAAACGCCGTCAACTCTTCCGAGGCGTTCGCGTTGATGACGCCACCGCCGACGTAGAGGATTGGTTTCTTAGCGCGGCGAATGGCAGCGATCACCTGCCGGATTTGCTCGGGAGCCGTCTTCCGCTGCAGAGGGCGGTAACCAGGCAATCGCATGGGAGGGTCGTAGTCCAGATCGTTGGGCATCGTCGCAAGCTGAATGTTCTTCGGGAAGTCAATCAGAACCGGCCCCGGACGTCCGCTCTTTGCGACGAAAAACGCTTCCTTCACGATTCGCGGAATGGATTCCAGAGCCTCCCGCACGGATTCCGGATCCGTGTAATCTTTGGCGGCGATCATGTAGTAGTGCTTCGTGACAGCCCGGCAGATTTCAACGATGGGAGTTTCCTGAAAAGCGTCGGTTCCGATCACGGCCTGCGGCACCTGCCCGGTAATCGCGATCAGCGGAACGCTGTCCATTTTTGCATCGGCGATGGAAGTAACAAGATTTGTAGCGCCCGGACCGCTGGTGGCCATGCACAAGCCGACCTTGTCGGTAGTTCGCGATATACCCTGAGCAGCGAAACCACCACCCTGTTCATGTCTAGGTAAGATAGTGCGAATGTGTTCTTTTTGTCGGGTTAACGCCTGATGCAGAGGCATACTCGCGCCACCGGGGTAGGCAAAAATCGTGTCGCCGCCATTTCGGACCAGAGCCTCGATCAGAATGTCGGCTCCGGAAATCATTTGCGTACTCGTTGAACTCTTCTGAACGGTCGACACTGTGCTGCTTCCTCAAAACTAAACGGGGGGAACAAAGAACCGAGGAGTGTACCGCCAGTCTGAGACGGTCGCGAGTGTTGATTTCGGTTCGCGAGGCAAGAACACCGTTCCGCAAGCGTCGTTTGCCACAACATTCAGGATGACACGGCTCAGGTGCGTCTGGTTATGTCGATTTGCCTCGCTGGCTGAGTCCTCGTGACCAGATGAGGTGCCACAAAGCGCCTTCTGCGAAGTTGGGAAGAGTCAGAGAGGCGATCGTCAGCCTGGTGGCGGAGCGGCTGTTCGCCCTTTACATCGAGAGAAGTAATTACGTAACCAACGGCGAACCTTGAACACTATGACGATTGTCCCTGGTTGGTGGTGGCTGGTTGTAGTCAGCTTGATTGCCGCTTGTTGTGACCGTGAGTTGGTGACCGTAGACTATCACGGTCGGCGTATGTCGTGCTCTGATTTTGTACCAGCCAGGCGGTGATTACATCCGCCTCGAACTCCCCACTACAACAGCCATGATGAGAGGCAGCATGCATCCGAACGATAACGAACAGCTTTCGTTTCAGACGCGTTGTATTCACACCGGAGTCGACAAAGACTCTTCGTACAACAGCGTCATTACGCCGATTTACCCAAGTTCGACTTTCTACTGGGATGACCTGAATACGACGAAAGGCTACGACTACACCCGCAGCGGAAATCCCACGCGGACGGCGCTGGAAGAAAACATCGCGGCGCTGGAAGGCGGGATCCAATGCCGCGCGACGAGCACCGGCATGTCGGCCATCACGACGGTCCTGCACCTGTTCCAGCCTGGCGATCACATCATCGCGGCCGATGACATCTACGGCGGCACGTATCGCCTGTTCGCGGAAGTTTTCACGAGAATGGGGATCGAGTTCTCATTCGTAAAGATGGGCGATGCGGCGAACGTTCAGGCTGCTGTCAAGCCGAACACAAAGTGCATCTGGATCGAGACTCCCAGCAATCCGCTGTTGAATATCGTCGACATGGCAGCAGTCGTCGCCGTCGCGAAAAAAGCCGGCGTGATCACCATTGCCGACAACACGTTTCTGTCGCCTTACCTTCAGCGACCATTCGAATTCGGGGTCGACATTGTCATTCATTCGACGACGAAGTACCTCAACGGCCATTCAGACGTCGTGGGCGGTTGTGTAGTGACGCGAGATAAAGAGCACGCTGAACGCGTGGCCTTTGTCGTCAATGCCCTGGGGCTGGCATGTTCACCATTTGATGCCTGGCTGGTATTGCGAGGGATTAAAACGCTGGGACCTCGAATGGAAGCCCATCAGCGAGGTGCGCTGGCGCTGGCTGAAATGCTTGACGCTCATTCCGCTGTCGAGAAAGTCTATTTCCCTGGTCTGCCAACACACCCACAGCACGAACTGGCGAAGACGCAGCAGAGCGGCTTTGGTGCGATGATGAGTTTCGATGTCAATGGAGGACGTACGGCGGCTGAGCACGTCTTCAAAACAGCGAAGCTGTTCTCGCTGGCCGAGTCACTGGGCGGAGTCGAGTCGCTGTGCGAGTACCCTGAAACAATGAGTCACGCCTCAATGTCACTCGAAGCGCGACGCGAAGCGGGCATCACCGAAAAAACAATCCGTATCTCTGTGGGAATCGAAAGCCCTGATGACATCGTGGCTGATCTGAAGCACGCGCTGGATACCATCGCCTGACCCCGAAAGCGTTTCCGCATTGCCGCGTTTTCAAACTATGGAGAGCCCCTGCCCATGAAACCCCGAGTGCTCACAGCGCTGCCTGTTTATAACGAGGCAACTCACCTGGCCAGGGTGCTGCGCGAGGTGGCCAGGTTCGCGAATGACATACTCGTTGTGAACGACGGCTCAACCGACGGGACCGATGACGTCCTGCTCACGGTGCCAGGAATCCGTGTCGTGACGCACGGGACGAACCGTGGTTACGGAGCCGCACTTAATACTGCCTTCTGTTACGGAATCAGAAACAATTACGACGTCGTCGTGACGATTGACTGCGACGGCCAGCACGAACCGAGTCTCATCCCCGAACTGGCAGCCGCCGTCTTTCCGGAAAACGACGAACCCCGCGACATCGTTTCCGGAAGTCGGTATCTCAAGTCATTCGATGGCGACACACCGCCGCCCGAAGATCGCCGCCGCGTCAATGTCGAGGTGACTCGGTTCCTGAACGACACAATCGATCTGAAACTGACGGATTCATTCTGCGGGTTTAAGGCGTACCGCACCCACGCTCTGGAGAATCTGCGGATTACAGAACTCGGGTACGCCATGCCGCTGCAACTCTGGGTTCAAGCAGCGCAACTTGGAATGCGAGTCGTCGAGTTTCCTGTTCCGCTGATTTATCTCGACGAAGAACGATCCTTTGGTGGGTCGCTGGACGATTCGAAACAGCGGCTTGAATACTACTACGAGGTCATCAACCGCGAGTTACACGCTCCTGCGGAATCGAACGTGACAACTCAGTCCGGCCCGACGCATTGTGATTGAGCTTACTCCTTGAATGTTCCGTCCGACTGGAGCTACTTCATCGGGCAAGTCCTCATTTACTTCGACTGACCGATGGAACTCCTGGAACGCTCAGCCAAGATGACCGCTTACGAAGAACCCGCCTGGGAACGCTCGCAGATTCGAGTTCCGCGAGAGGATGGCACATTCCTCATCCAGCCCGACCCGGTCGCTATCTCTGCGCTGATCGAACAGCTTCGTCACCGGGATGAACTTCGCGACGAAGCTGACTGCCGAATCCTTAATCGTCAGCTGTTCGAATTCCGCAACCAGGCCCGTCGTGAGATCGTGGCCGCCGCAACTCAATGGACATCGGATCTGCTGGGCCGCCATTCTGATGGATCGGCGACGGGACCTCTGGTCATGACCGGGCACCAGCCGGAGTTGTTTCACCCTGGCGTCTTCGCCAAGAACATCGCAACATCCGAACTGGCCAACCGCGCCGGCGGAGTCGGTCTTAACCTCGTCGTCGACAACGACCTGATGGCGTCAACTCGGATTCGAGTCCCTGTTGGAAACCGCAACAAACCCGGCATCACAGCATTAGAGTTCGACGAATCGCGTGAGCCACTTCCCTGGGAAGAAGCTCGCGTTGTGAATCTGCCGCTGCTCAATTCTTTCAGCGACCGCGTTTCCGACGTCATGTCGCACTGGCAGATAGAACCACTGGTCACACAGTTCTGGCCGACGGTTGTTGCACAGGCCGAAAAGGGTTCGAACTCCGGCAAGGCAGCGTCGCTGGCCGAATGTCTGACCGCCGGGCGAGCGACACTGGAACGTGATCTTGGGCTCGGCAATCTGGAGCTGCCAATCAGTCGGCTTTGCGAAACCGACACCTTTCGAGCATTTGCCGCTCACATCCTGCTGAATGCCTCGAAGTTCTGCAAAGTCTACAACCAGGTGCTGACCGAGTACCGCAGGATTCATCGGCTTCGCAGCACTTCGCATCCTGTTCCGGAATTGCAGATCCAGAACGGCTGGTGTGAAACGCCATTCTGGATCTGGCGAGCAGACGACCCACGGCGTGGTCGTCTGTTTGTGCGGCAGTCCGGCGACACAATCGTCTTCGCGACCGCTCCCGATGAATCGACCGCCGTCGCTTCTTTATCGCTGAATCCAGACTCCGATTGGACCGAAGCCGTCGTTGCCATGCGCAAACTCCGGGATGCAGGATTACGTCTTCGAACCCGCGCGTTGACGACGACGCTGTTTTCTCGACTTTGTCTGTGCGACCTGTTTATCCACGGTATTGGTGGCGCAAAGTACGATGCCCTGACCGACCACATTGCATTTAGATTCTTCGGCCGTTCGTTGCCGACATACCTGACGCTTTCGGCAACGACATGGCTGCCGATTGGTGATCCGCACACGGCAACCGATTCCGACGTTGCCCGGCTCCGACAGATGCTGCGCGAACTTCAACAGAATCCTCAACGACATGTTGGTTCGAATCTGTCGGTCGATGCACAGTCACTCGTTACAGAGAAACTGAGTCTGATCGCTCAACAGAATTCGAGTGATGCTTCCGGGTCAGCAGCCACAAGTTCAGCACGCGGCCACACGAGGTATCGTCGTTTCCCCGAGATCAACCGGGCGCTCGCCAAACTCACTCAGCGACAACAGCATCGCATTCGCGAAGAACTGGCACTGACCGAGCAACAACTTGCTGCCAACCGAATCCTGACCAGTCGCGAATGTTCCCTCTGCCTGTACCCGGCAGAATCCATCCACAGGATGATCGACAATCTCAGGAAGCAGTTGTCCCCGACAGCTGATTGAGTACCTGTCCAACAACAATTCCGTAGCTCGACATTCCATACCAGCACACCGTGAAGGCCAATCAGTCCGTTGGTCTCACGCTGCGGCCTTGAGGTCAGAACCTGGCTGGGTTCCGGGAATTACCCGATTTCGCAATTCCGCGAAAAAACTCGTGACGATGAGTCGTTCGTTCATCCAATTCCTGACTGGCGTGACAAACCTGCCTTACGCGGTGATCGCTTGAGTTGGTCAATGGACCGAGTTCCCGCCCCGCCGGGCGTCGTTTCGTGACAAATCGAAACTGAGCTGAAATTGCCTGCGATCGAATCACGAAATGTCGAGACAGCAACATCGCAATCGGCATGAGTGTTCAAGTCTGACGAACATGCTGCCGCTTCTGACTGCGCAACCGTTTCCGACGATCAGTCTGGTTGATCGGGAATTTCGTCATGCAAAGAAAATACAGGTTGAGTTTTCTCAACACGAAGGACAGCATGACCGCGCCATGATATTCATTGACGACGATTACCTGCCCAGGTCCGAGCTGACCTACCTCGCCTTTCGGGTTTCCTTTCAGGAGACGCTCGAACGGATCGTACTGTCTCGACAGGTCAACGATGGTAACGGAGTCTTTGGTTTCCTGACTGAAGTGCCGTTTCTGCGAGGAGTCGCGCCGCATGTACAACTGGACCTGCTCGCCGAATGCTGGCACAGGCACCGCTCGCGGCGCAAGTTTGAAGCGACGCTGATTGACGAAAGCATCATCTACGCGGCGTGCGAAACCGCTGCACGGATTGCCGAGGACGAGCCGACAGTCATCACTCATGGCCTGATTACCGGCCCGCGATCAACTCGCGTCAAAGTGGACGCGTTTCTGTCAGGCGAATTGCGAAACCTGCATCTGGGCCTCGCCAACGAAGGCGACTTTCTGTTGATCAGCCAGTTCGAAGACATGAATCCCGACGATGCTCGAGAATTGAAGATGCAATTCGGGCTGCAGGAAAACCGACTCGATTCGATGTTCGAAGTTCTGGGACGTTGGACGGTTGAGCCGGGTCTGGGAGCCAACCTGAATGGACTGTTGACCGAACGGGAAATTGTGCGTGCAGGTTTCGTTATCAACGAAGTCCTGCAGCCCCGCACGGCTCGCGACTGAGTCAGCTCCAGTTCCCGCGTCAGGGTTCTGCTCCACCGATGTCGGCAAATTCCACAATGGCGGAAAACTTTATCGAATCCCCCCAGATCAACATGGTTCGGGTGATGCCAGCACGTCTCACACGCCGATATTGAGGGATGATGTGCCGGATTCCTGTACTCGGATCCGGAAATTGTCAGCTCTCATGGATGAGACGAGGCAGACAGAATGGACTTACCGAACTGGCTGATGCGAGTCGCGGGCTGGGCAATTCCGCACCGCCGTCGCCGAACAAGTCTGCTGAGAACCGCTGAGAGGTTCGAGCCGAAAGCTCTGTTATCCGCATTCATCGTGGACTCCCCACTGGATCAACCCGACGCAAATCCCGGTGACGGCTTTGCGCTGACTGCTTCCGGGCAAACGACGCTGCGAGCTGCCGTTCAGGAAGCCAATGCCGGTCCCGGACCCGACACGATATTCCTGCCACCGGGTGTGCTTAACCTGTCGCTTTCTGGCCTCGCTGACCACACCGCGCAATCGGGCGACCTCGAGATTACCGATGATCTGACGATCGTCGGTGCGGGTCAGCATGTGACCTTCCTTGACGCCACACAGATTGATTCGGCCTTCCATATTCATTCCGGGGTTCTGCTGAACCTGGATGACCTCACGGTTCAGATCTCCAGCGGGAACACCGCCGCAATCGTCAATGACGGCGGCACACTGACGCTGCACGATGCGACAGTGGATGAAGTGCCGCCATCATCGATTCCGGCAGTCGATCGATCCGGTTTGACGACGAACGCCCGACATGCCGACCTGCTCGTTGGCCTGTTCCAGCCCGTCGTGGATCGTGACGAGCCGCTCGATGCGATGTTTGCTCCGCCGCCGATCTTTGTCAGCATCGTGAACCTGCCAAGGCCCGACGCAACGATCGCCATCGGAACGGAACGCATCGGGCACCGGAGAATTGCTGAAACTGATCCCGAACTGAATCAGTCACCTGAAAGTACTCCACTCGAACGATCAGGCGCGCCGGTCAGAATTGCAGACCAGTCTCCGGAAGTTCCAGGCGAGGCTGTTCAGCAGAAGCGGAGGGATATTGTGAACTCGCTCTTCCAGGACGGACCGGGAGCGAAACAACAAACCGTTGAGCCAGTTGCTGGTGAACAGTCTGAAGATGCCGCGGCGCTAAATCGACGACTGCGGGAGAGCTTTCCCATGCTGCTCCCAATGAACGACGAAGGTATGCTGGAAGCCGTACCTGAAGGGGCGGCTGCCGATCGACCAGTTCCACCCCCGCTTCCGGAACCGGCTCAATTGAAAGAATCGGCCAGCAATGTTCGACGTGCTGCCGGACACCCGGCGCCGGCAATCATGGCAGGCGTGCTGCTGACGATGGTTCGACAGAGAACGCTTCGACGCGCATTCCGACGGATTACTGGATGGCGGAATCTGGTCGTGTAGCGGCGGCCCGCACGCGATCATCGTGCCATGCCCGGACGCGTTGCCACGCACTGAAGACCAGCGACCAGCACGGAACATGTTCCAGACGCGAGACGGTGTCCGCTGGAGCTTGCGGCTACTCAATGCAGGCATCATCCTGTGGTGACTCTTCTGTGCTTCGGCGATTCGGGCCGAGGCTCGTTCACTTCAGACGTTGCAACTCTGCATGGACCGCAATTCAACTTCGTTGCCTTCCCGACCGATGCCTCTGCTCGGGTTTCTGAGCGTCATGGCTGGCGCGGGGATGTTCTATACATCGTCGCAACTGGAGCGCCGGGCCGCCGAACTTGGACCTTATGTCGGTGGCATTGGTCGACTGATCGGAATCATCCTGCTGCTGTGGGGATGTCGGCTGATCGCTGGGCGATTCATGCGTGCTGGTGCGAAAGTCAGCAGACTCAATCGCAATCGAGTCATGCTGCCGCGCGAAGGCATGATGTATCTGCTGATCATGATCGTGGCTTTCGTCGCGTCTCTGATCGGTCGTTCGAACATGCTTATGCTCGTGTTCTCGATCATGGCCGGACCATTCATCGTGAACGGCTGGGTAACGTTTTCACTGTTACGACGTAACCGAGTGAGACGTCGAGTTCCGACGCGTGCCATGTGCGGTGAAGCAATTTCGGTTGAGATTTCGCTGGAGAATCGAAAGCTGTGGTTCTCGTCCTGGCTGATGGTGGTTCGCGACCGCGTCGGACGCGTGAAATGCAGCAGTTCAGGCGGCACATCGACAGAAGCTGGCCTGGAACCCGCCGTTCTATTCGCCAGCGTGCGACCCGGAGCGGAGCGAAGTGCGTGTTACCAGCTACGGTTGAACCGTCGAGGTCGGTATCTGTTGGGCCCGCTGGAGGTGTCGACGCGGTTTCCCCTGGGACTCGTCGAACGTGGATTCATCACGGACGAACGGGGCGAGATACTGGTCTATCCTCGCATCGGGATTCTCAGTTCAAAATGGAACCGCGAGTCTCAACTGGCAGCGGAGATGGTTGAGCGGCAACAGACTCACAAGGGGATGTTTGAGGACGAGTTCCATCATCTTCGGAGCTTTCGACCGGGCGATAATCCTCGTGATGTTCACTGGCGAACGTCCGCTCGAATGAACGAGTTGATGGTCCACGAGTTTCATCAGAGCCGGGATCAGGGATTGATCGTGCTGCTCGACCTGTGGCAGCCCGAGCGTCCATCGGACGATGACATCGAACGAGTGGAACTGGCAGTCAGTTTTGCCGCAACGATCTGCATGGATCACCTGCGTCAGACTCGTAGTGTTGAGCAGTTGCTTTTTGTCTGCGGTCAGGAATCGACGAGTCTGCGACATCTCACGGGTGGGCAGGCCACTGAATCACTGCTGGACGTGCTGGCTTTGGCACAAGGCGGTCCCGCCGGTGGGTTAACGCAGGCAATCACCGAAGCATCGCAGTCCATGAGCGGATTGATGCGCTCCGTCCTGATTACGACTCGCATGGACGATGCTGATCTGGCGAGGCAATTGCCGGATGAAGAGCTTCCGAATGTTGAAACTGTTCGAGCGGATCATGAGCATCTCGCACAATGGATCTCGCTGGACGCAGTCGACGCACGGCAGCAATCCGAGTGGCCACAACACAACGTGACGCTTGGTCAGAGGGGAGCGGCGGCATCGTGAAACGCTCGTTCCTGATCAGCATTTACACATTGACCGCCCTCTCCGGCGGAATGATGGCGTTTGCCGAAGAGATCGCCTTTCCCAGCGGCCTGACGCTTCCGTTGGCGATCCTGGCTTTCTTTTTCAATGAGCGTGAACAGCGTTTCAGAATCCGGACACTGTGGGCGAACGTACTTGGAATCCTGGCGTTCGCGATCGCGGGCGGTGAGCTGCTCGTCGCCGGTTACAGTGAGACTGGTTTCGCTGCTGAAGGCCGACTACTTGCCGGCTCGCACCTGCTGTCTTACCTGGTATGGATCGCGTTGTTTCAGCAGAAGGAAGGGCGTCAGTACTGGTGGCTGATGGCTTTAAGCGTCATGCAGGTCGCGGTTGGAGCGATCCTGTCACACGACCCTGGTTTTGGTGGGTTGTTGCTGGTCTATGTGTTTCTCGCGTTGTGGACATTGTCGGTCTTCTCGCTGTACCTCGCCTGGTTTGGATTCGAAATGGCAGGGAAGACGAGTACCGACGGCCCTCTGGCAGCGGGTTTCAATGCCTCTGTCGGTGCGCCGAAGCCTCGCAGGCTGCATGATCGCCCGGACGAGTTCCGAGGGGCGATCCAGCTCGACCCGAACGAGCGATGGATCAATTACCGTTTTGTCGTTGGCGTTTTGACGACGTCGCTAATGTCGATCGGTGTCGGAGTCGTCTTCTTCGTACTGATTCCCAGGCTATGGGTCGGAAAGCAGTACGACTTCGATGACCAGTCAGGCGCTGGTTTCAGTAAGGTCACAGGTTTTACAGACGAGGTGCAGCTCGGAGAAATCGGTCAGATCCTCGAAAGTAACGAACGCGTGCTGGAAGTACGCTTCTTCGAGGCCGACACGCAGAGGGAGCTCGACGTCGAAGAAACAGCCAGGAAGCTCGGTTACGACGAACCTCTGTTTCGGGGTTCTGTGATGGGCAGCTATGAGAACGGGCGCTGGCAAGTGCTGAAGCAGAGCCAGGACGTGACAGAGTTGTTTGGGCCGCGGCATTTGCACGGCCTGATTCGCCAACATTACATCATTCACGATGGGACGAGTCGGACGCTGTTCGGCATGCACCCCGTCTTTGCAACTCAATACATCGAAGGCGAACTGATTCGACCATCGATCGACGTGGTGACTTCGATTCTATTTCGAAGCGACAGCGATCGTACGAAGTCCGGAGATCTTGAATACGTGCTCTTCGGCGCCGTTCCCCGACTTGAGTCCGATCGCCCCCGAGTGATTGAGGTACGAAGCGCTCCCGCTCGACGGGCTCAAGCACAGGCGTTGCCCGATTTGCTGAAACTGCCCTCAGGACTTGATCGCCTCAAGCAGCTGGCCAGACAGATCGCGGACACGGTGAGTCCGTTCGAGACGTCCAGCGATTCCCGGGATCTTCGCATCGCTCGTGTGATCGAGCAGCGGCTGCAGAGTTCCGGTGAGTATCAGTACTCGCTGAGTGCCGAAATCATTGATCCGTCGATTGATCCGGTGGAAGATTTTCTGTTCAACCGAAAACAGGGCCACTGCGAATATTCCGCCACCGCGATGGCGCTGATGCTGCGAGCGGTGGACATTCCATCGCGACTGGTCAGTGGGTTCAAAGGCGGCCAGGCAAGCGGATTTTCCGGAGCATTCACCGTCGAAGGACGACATGCTCACGCCTGGGTCGAAGCGTTGGTCGAGGGACGCTGGACGACGTTCGATCCGACTCCGTTTGCGAGGGCTGACAGCGTGGCCGAGATCGGCGCTGACCGCAGTGTCGTCAGCAGTTTTCGAACGCTGCTCGCCGGGTTCTGGGATCAACGTATCGTCCGGCTGTCGATCGATGAACAGCGCAGTCGAATCTATGCCCCATTGGGGGCAATCGCCAAAGACGTGATCGGCAGATTGACTTCGCCTCTGGGCAGGGCCGGCAACAGAATTCAGGAGTATATTTCTGACCCGCGAAAATGGTTCAGTATCGAAACCTTTGTCGGTACAGCAGTGTTGATGTTTCTGTTCGTCGGCGTGCGAATGTTATGGCGAAAATACGGACCCCAGGAAGTGGGGGTGCTTCGTTGGATTTCCAGCCAGATTCGACTTCTCTGGCTAAGCCTGTTCGCCAGCGAAAACGTGGTACGGGTCGAATTTTATGAACGCTTCTTAACGATTCTCGCCAGGCAGGGCCTCAGGAAAAGGTCCACACAGACCGCCATGGAGTTCGCAGCCGACGTCGAAACCAGGCTGCAGGCTGATCTGTCTCCCGCAGAATTGGATTGCCTCCCGGAGCAGCTGGCTCTCAAGTTTTATCACGTCCGGTATGGCGAGCACCGGTTGACGGTCGCTGAACTGCGATCAATCGATGCGAGCCTTGAACGACTCGCCGCCTCACTGGCACGCCGATAAGCAGTTTGACTGATATTCCTCGCAAGTGCATTTGCCGCCGACCGGTTTCTGACATTGACCTGAACCTCGAAAATCGAAGACAACGCCCCGTGCTGAGTGCCCGCTGACGGGTGGAAGAAATGGAACAGGGAGAGTTCCAGAGGAATGGGCGATGGATTGCAATCAACGCGTGGTTCTACGGCTTTTGTCTGCGCTGATGGTCTGCGCCGTCGGAGCAGAGGGCACGTTCGCGCAGGAGCGTTTGCGATCGACGGATTCCACAGCTGCCACGAATCCGCAGGCAACCGCCGGAAGCTTTTCGCAGCGACCGCAGCAACCGGCACCACGCAGCCAACAGAGCGTCGTCGGACCAGTGGCGTCGGACAGTTCCTCTTCTCTGCTGATCCATCCACAGGCGTCAGTACACGAGCCAACCGGGTTCGATTTGCAGAATCGAACTCCGATTCCACTGAAACCGCGAACTGGCGCGGTCCTCGAAAACGGCAACGGTTCATTGAATACCAGCAATCCAGGGTCGTCTGCGGGCATGGTTCTATCCGCACTGGTTGTCGTTCTGCTTTTGCTTCTCGGACTTGCCAGGCTGTTTCTGAAACGAAGCCCGTACGCGATCAGTGGCCTGCCGCGCGAAGTGATCGATGTGCTCGGTCGTCGAGTGGTGGATCCTCGAAACTCCATTTACATGGTGAAAGTCGGGGGGCGGATGGTACTGCTCGGATCGTCACCCAACGGACTGACGAGTCTTGCGGAGGTTTCTGACCCGATCGAAGTCGCCGCTCTGGCGAATATCTGTACCGCGGCGCAGCAGCCGCGCGAGGATGCGGCGAGCTGGCTTAAAAGTCTCTGGCCGCGTTCCCGCAAGAAGGTTGAAAGCCGAACCTTCGACGATCAGCTGGGCGAGCGACTTTTCGAGGAAGCTCAGCTGGGAGAATCGCGCCGCGTGAACAGCCTGACCGTCGGCACGATTCGGGAGAGACACCGTGCCAGTTAGCAAGTCGCTGTTTCTGGCCAGGTCTTCGTTAATGCCCGATAGATTTGTCAGGCAGTGGCCAGGCATCATTGTGGTCATGCTGCTGCTCAGTCTGTGCGTCCCGGCGGTGGAAGCTCAGACGGGCGCCGTGTCGTCAGGCACCTCCGCCATCAGCACGCCGAGAAGCGTGCTTCAACCGCCAGCTCCAGGACCGGTACGGTCACCGGAAGTTGCGATGCCCTTTGGCGTCAATCCCGAGCAGATGCTGTCTCCGGAAGGGCTGACGCCAACGCTCAAGATCATGGCCTTGATGACGCTGCTCAGTCTGGCACCGTCAATTTTGATCATGACGACCAGCTTTATCCGCTTCGTAATTGTGTTCGGGCTGTTGCGACAGGCGCTGGGAACGCAGCAGCTTCCGCCGACGCAGGTGCTTACGTCTCTGTCACTTTTCATGACGATGTTTGTAATGATGCCCGTCTGGCAGCAGGCTTACGAAGAAGGTTTGGCTCCGTACATCGACAAACAGCCGATCCCCAATCTGCAGCCGGGAGAGAACGTTCAGAAGCGAGTTTTCGAAAACACCATCGGCCCCATCCGCCGCTTCATGAGTCACCAGATACACAGCACCAACGGAGACGATGTCGTCTGGATGCTGATCGACTATCGCCGCCCCAATCCGGAGTCGCTCGCTGGTCGGGCGTGGACGGAACCTGAATCCCTCGACGATGTTGATTCGTCGATTCTGGTCACCGCCTTCATGTTGACCGAGCTGAAGGCAGCGTTTCTGATCGGCTTTCAAATTTTCCTGCCGTTCTTGATTGTGGATCTTGTCGTGGCGACCGTGCTGACCGGGATGGGCATGATGATGCTTCCACCAACGCTGATCTCATTGCCGTTCAAAGTGCTGCTGTTCGTGCTGATCGATGGCTGGACGCTAACCGTCCAAATGCTTCTGCACAGCGTCACGGCAGCCGTCAGTTAGGATCAAGATCCACGCTGAAATCGCTCTGCAGCGTGTGAAGAAACGAAACCAGCGAAACCAACTTTCGAGTCCCACATGTCCATCGTTGATGTCACTGAGCTCTGCCGTGTCGCCATCCTGACCGCTCTGATGATCGCCGCTCCGGTGCTTTCAGTGGCCGTGTTCATTGGGCTGGCGATCAGTATTGCACAGGCGGTGACTCAGATTCAGGACCAGACGGTCAGCATCATTCCGAAGATCGTCGTGATGCTGCTGACCATGCTTTACGTGATGCCCTGGAGTCTGGGGCAGCTCGTTGAGTACTCAACGCGGCTGTTCGCCGCGATTCCAGACAACATTCAGTAATTGCGGTTCTCAGACAGCAACGTCATGGAAGCACTCTTCGACGAAGTGAGCGGATTCTGGACGCGTCAACTTCTCGACGTCGCCGTGCGCCACTTTTACATGTTCATCCTGATCGCGACGCGTCTGAGCGGTCTAATTGTGATCGGGCCGATCTTCAGCCAGACGACCATCCCACTGAATGTTCGAGTCCTGCTGGTCCTGTCGCTCGGCTTCGTGCTGACGCCGGTCGTGCAGCAGAGCGCCGGTCGAGACATTGCGCGATATGACGGAAATCGTGACGGCTTCCTGGAACTGACAGAACTACCGTCGCATCTGCATGGGCGATTTCATCAGCTGCTCGATGCTCGGAACGAACCTGTTGGCGGCGACATCGCACAGGGCGAGCCACACAGCGAAGCCGTTCCGGTCTCGGCATTCTCCAGCATTTTTGTCCCACCTGATTCGCTGACCGAACTACTGCGGGACATTGTCGCCGAGTTCTCACTGGGCTTTCTGCTGGGCCTGGGCGTCACCGTGTTTCTTTCGGGACTGCAGTTGGCGGGACAGCTCATCGATCAGCAACTGGGACTCGAATTCGGTTCGGTGGTGAATCCGGATCTGCAGGGCGGAGCGTCGATCTCAAGCCAGACGTTCTACCTGCTCGGCGGAGTCTGTCTGCTGGTCATGCAACCGTTGAATGGGCATCTGATGATCCTGTCAGCTCTCTTTGAAACCTTCGACGCCATGCCTGTGGGCGACGCTTTCCTTTTCTCGGATGCACACATTCTGTTTACAGAGTTGACTCAGAAGTCACTTCTGCTGGCAGTCCAGGTTGCTGCTCCCGTCATGGCCGCCATGGGGCTGGTCACGATCTCGATGGGTTTTCTGGGACACAGCGTGCCTCAGATCAATCAGCTGGTTGTCGGATTTCCGGTACGTTCTTTAGCAGGGATGATGATCCTGTCATTAACGATTAGCGGCACGGGCCGATATGTCGTCGACGCCGTCCCAACGATCATCGACGACGTTCAACTGGCGATAACTTCGTACCAGTAGCCCCAATGTTCGAAGTTCGATGTTCCTGCCGACAGTGGATTGATTCTCACTTTGAAAACAGCGGGTCTGACGGATGGCTACTGACGATACCGGAGACAAGTCCGAAGACCCAACCGAGCATCGGCGTCAGGAGGAACGTCGCAAGGGCAACGTTGCGCGCAGTACGGAACTCAATATCGCCGGGCATCTGCTCTCCACGGCAGCGGTGCTGTACTTCCTGGGTGCTGATCTGGTGCAATCGCTCGGCAGCATGATTGCCCTGCATTTGAAGGCTGCCGGCAGTCACCGTGGCGATATTGGAGAAATCCACGCCGAGTTCAAAGAAGTTGCCGATTGGGCTGCCGGCAGTGTGTTGCCCTGGCTCGCCGGACTGTTTCTGGCCGCGGTGGCGATCAATGTCGCGCAGGTTGGATTCCTTGTGGCAACCGAGAAGCTGAACTTCAACATCAATGCGCTGAATCCGGTGAGCGGTTTGAAACGCATTTTCTCGGTTCGCGGAGCAGTCACTTTATTAATCAGTCTGGGGAAACTGGGGCTGCTCACACTGGCTGCCGGGTGGTTGATCTGGCTGGAGCTGCCGACTTTTCTCAGCCTGACGTCGGCGTCTCCCTGGACAGCGGCGCTCGCGACCGGTCACGCGATCATGAAGCTGTCCATTGTGTTGTCGGCGATCCTCATCGTTCTCGGCGTTGCCGACTACGCGTTTCAACGGTGGAAGCAAACGCGGGAAATCATGATGACAAAGGAAGAGGTCCGCCGCGAGATGAAGGAAATGGACGGCGACCCGCTCATCCGTCGCCGTCGTCGAGACGCTCACATGAAGCTGATCGAGGCTCGAGACATCAGTCAGGTCTCAGCGTCCGCGTTTGTTCTGACAAACCCGACCCATTATGCGGTTGCCTTCAAGTACGATCCGCCGTACGTATCAGTCCCCACGGTTGTTGCCAAAGGTGCGGACGAGACGGCATTTCGCATGCGGGAAATCGCGATCGAGAATGACATACCGATCATTGAACGTCCGGAACTGGCTCGTCAGGTTTATCGAACGCTGAAGGTGGGTCAGAGTATTCCTTCGGATCTGTATGACGTCTTCATTGAAATCCTGAAGTACGTCTACACAATCACCGGCAAGACCATCGACACGAGCGATGTCGAAGACATCGCCGCCTGACGCGACGTCGTTCCGTAAAAAGCTCTCCTTCTGTGAATCATCCTGCCATGAGCCCAGCCATTTCGCCGCGTCCCGCCCGTAACCGTTCCGGTGCCGTTTCCGGGCCGGTGGTTGTCGTCGTGATGGTTGCTTTCGGAGCCATTGCGACGGGAGCTCTGTGGGTCTACTGGTACTACCACTCGGCACCGTTCATTCCTCTGCAGAGAGCGATCTCGGCGGAGTTTCCGCGTTCCAGTCCGCGAGTTGACGGCGGTCGGCGACGAATGCACAAAGGCACGCCGTCGGAAATCTGGATCATCATGCGCGTCGAATTCGATGTCGAATCAGACGAAGTGGCCTCTGCCGCTGCGGTACAGCGAGTCAAAGAACTCGCCCATGAACACCTTACACCTGGCGATTACGACTTGCTTCACGTCCGACTTTATCGAGGAGACCCGGAGCAGTTTCTTCACAAACGCGACGTCGATATCCCGCTGGGCGACGTCGACTCGGAGGCTGCCGCCGCGTAACAGAAGTCGCAGGGTAGGCGCCGCTCACCAGCTGCGGCTAAACGGTCGATGCCGTTTTGCCCTTTGCGGCGCGAGTGGCAGCACCAGTCTCAGCAACGAGTTTGTCGACCTGCGTCAGGATTTCCTGCTCCTGGCTCGTGATCTCTTCTGCGAGCTGCAGATCGAGACCGATCTTGTTCAGCCCATCGAACGCGGCAACTTTGTAGCACTCGGCCATCGTCGGATAGTTAAATACGGTATCGCGGAAGTAATCGATCGTCCCGCCGAACTGCATCACCGCCTGTCCGATATGCACGATCTCGGTCGCCGAGTCGCCGATGACGTGGACGCCCAGAACCTGTCTGGTTTCACGATGGAACAGCAGCTTTAACAGTCCCATGCGGTCGCCGGCGATCTGCCCTTTGGCAATCTCCCGGAAACGGGCCACGCCGACTTCGTACGGCACTTTTCTGGCTGTCAGTTCTTCCTCGTTCTCTCCGATCATTGAGATTTCGGGAATCGTGAACAGGCCGTACGGCATCGTCTGGAATTTACGCTCTTCCTCACCAAACATGTGCGCGACCGCTCGTCGACCTTGTTCCATCGACACGCTGGCCAGTGCCGGGAAACCGACTACATCGCCAACTCCATAGATGTGAGGGACGACCGTTTCGTGATGCTCATTGCATTCCACTCGGCCTCGGCAATCGGGACTCAGTCCGGCGGCTTCAAGGTTCAGGGTGTCAGTGTCGCCGGTTCGGCCAACGGCCATGAGTACGGACTCGGCAACAAGTCGTTTGCCGCTTTCCAGTTGAATTGCCGCTCGATCTGCCGCCAGACGGTTAATCTTGACGACGTTTTCGCCCAGGCGAAACACCATGCCGATTGACCGAGCGTGGTACAGCAGCGTGTCGACAATTTCCTTGTCGCAGAAGCCGAGCAGTTGTTCGCGACCGTCGACGACCGTCACGTTGACACCGAGCGTCGCGAACATGATCGCGTATTCGATTCCGATCACGCCTCCGCCAACGACGATCATTGAACGCGGAATGTGGTCGATGTTAAGCAGCTCATCAGAATCGAACACACATTGTCCGTCAAACGGTGTGGATGACTTGCGGTCCGGACGTGTCCCGACGGCCAGTAGAACTCGATCAGTTTTCAGACGGATTGCAGAACCATCCTGCACGACTTCAATGGTGTGTGGATCGAGAAAACGTGCATCGCCAGCGTAGATGTCCACGCCGTTTCTGGTGAGCTGATCTTCGATGACTTCCATTTCCCGCTGATTCACCGAAGCGACGGAGCGTTGCAGGTCTTTCATTGTTATGCGTCGTTTGCGGCGGTACTGCTCGGCGTAGATGTCGCGATGGCGATACCCGGTTAGATGCAGTATGGCTTCTCGCATCGTCTTGGAGGGGATCGTCCCGGTGTGCAGGCACACTCCGCCAATCTGGCCGATGCGCCGCTCGATGATTGCGACTCGCTTATTCAGCTTGGCGGCAGCGATTGCCCCCTTCTGGCCAGACGGACCGCTACCTACCACTACGAGATCGTATTTCATCGCCGATCATCCTGCTCTCAGGTATAGCTGTGCCGATTCCACGCGAATCGACCGCAACGACATACCTTCCTTCATTTGGGGCGACTTGTCGGTTCTACTGGCGAGTTCGGTTTGAGATTCTGGCCAGGCGTGTCAGTCCTCGCAGGTTCTTCTGCTTGCACCGTCGATCGGTCGAGGCTGCCGACGCACGCCGGGAGGCAAACACTTGAGGACACTCACGCGACTCATGCCAAATCGCAAAGCTGCTCAGGACAAAGATGAGTTCGTTCCTTCGCATGTCCGGGCCACATGATGTGCCGCCCTGGCAGGAACCGCTCGCGGGAAAATCATGCACGCGTCGCGGCCGCCGCCGAAGTCTCGCGTGCCCAGGAATTGGCTTGGGAAATCGCCGGCGCATAAAAAAGCCGGCCCGCCTGCCAATGATGTTCCCTGGTTAATCCGTTGGGTGGTGGTGCCGGATCAACGTGAGGAGGCAGTCGGGAGTGAGGAGCACGAGTGAGTGACACCTCAACACCATGGGCAGAGCGGGCCAGCAAAGGTGGCGGATGATCGATTGAAAGTGTGAAGCTGCAAATGAAAGAAAAACCGCCTTCCCTGGCGACGGCTGCCCCCTGGTTGATCGCGAACGATCCCTCGTTGAGTTCGCGTCACTGCCTAAACGACCAACTCCTTGAACATACTTCCAAATTCCGGCATATCTTCACGCAGGGTTTCAAGCCACGCAGTTGGATTCCAGATCTCGATGCAGATCCCGGCACCGACAATCATCACCTCACCTCCGGCAGAGACGTCGAGGAACTCCCGAAAACCTTCAGGAATCAGGAGTCGCGAACGGTTGGCAATCTGCACTTCCCGTGACCTGGTCGACAGCAAACGTCCCAGCCGCTGCACATCGCTCCAGCGTTGTTCCATCGCTCCTGCTTCGATCTTACTGCGAATGACTCCGACACCTCGGTTTAACCGAGATCGCCATTCAGCAGCCTGCCACAGACTCAAACATCCGTAGCGTTCCTTCGTGATGATGGTCTGCCCGGATTCGTCGGTCACCGCTTGAGCCATCTCGGGAGGTAGCGTGATGCGAAAACGATCGTCGATCGCTCGCTTCACTTCACCCTGGATGAACGTCTCAGGTGCCGACATGCTGAGTCCTGATTTCTGGCTGAACCGTGTCGGAAGCGACACGGGTCGACCATCCTATTGGGCTTAAAACCCACTTTCAATCTAATTGAGAAAGATCAGTTGGGCGAGTTACCCACGCGAGATCGGATACTAGCTATGAGAATGATAAACTCAAGCGGATAGTCTGACTTTGCAGAAAAAAACGACGAACCGGACAGAGAACGTCGGCAGGCTGTCGCTGACTTTGCACATCAGGCAGCGCGGGAAACCTGTGAATTCGCAACACCGAAGGGCAGGATCCCCACATTCAGCGAACAGCCTGCACATCGAAGTTGATCCGCTTTGCACATTCGGCGTTGACCTGCGGCATTAGTTTTCAGGACGACCGACAGGCGCATCCGTTCTGGAGTTCCTTCATCTCAATTGATAGCCTTCCGAGACTGGTCGTTCGTGACTTGCGGCGTCCGTCGACTCGACCTTTCGAAAGCGGCCCAGCCGCTGAACACTCAGGAGAATCGCTGATGGGATTGTTCGATAAGCTGCGTGGCGAACTTGTTGACATTGTCGAGTGGGTCGACGACTCACAGCACACGCTCGTCTGGCGATTTCCTCGCTACCACAACCAGATCAAGAACGGAGCGAACCTGATCGTTCGCCCCGGACAGATGGCGGTCTTCGTTCATCGCGGCGAGCTGGCCGATGTCTTCGAACCCGGCCACTACGAATTGCGGACGGACAACCTGCCGCTGCTCAGTACACTTTCAGGCTGGAAGCACGGCTTCGACAGCCCGTTCAAGGCCGAGGTCTACTTTGTCCGTACAACTCAGATCACCGATCTGAAATGGGGCACTCCGAATCCCATCATGATGCGGGATGCGGACTTCGGCCCGATCCGATTGCGAGCGTTCGGCACGTACACGCTTAAAGCCATCGACCCTAAGATCCTGTTGAAAGAACTTGTTGGAACCAACAGTGAGTTCGACGCGGACGAGGTGACCGAACTTCTTCGAGGCATCATAAACTCGTCCTTCGCCGACATGCTCGGCGAACAGAAGATCGCCGCGTTGGACCTCGCTGCTCGTTACACGGAAATGGGTGACAGTCTCAAGGAAGTGGTCAACGAGCGAATCGATGACGAGTTCGGCCTCAAAGTCACGAACATGATGATCGTAAACGTGTCGCTTCCCGAAGCAGTCGAGAAGGCACTCGACACGCGCACGAGCATGGGCGTGATCGGCGACATGAACAGGTTTCAGGCCTACCAGATGGGCACCGCCATGCAGGCCGCTGCCGAGAATCCTGGAAGCGGCGGAGCGTCGGACGGGATGGGACTTGGAATGGGCTTCGCAATGGCGAATCGTTTCATGGGCGGTGCCGGCAATCCAATGGCCGGCGGAGCAGCACCAGCACCCGGTTATGCGGCACCACCACCACCTCAGCAGGCATTTCACGTGGCTGTCGATGGCCAGACTCAGGGGCCGTTCACTCCACAGCAGATTGCTCAGGGAGTGAGTTCTGGACAGGTCAGCCCAACGACGCTTGTCTGGACCGCCGGCATGGACGGCTGGAAATCCGCCAGCGAGGTGCCGCAACTCGCCGCAGCCTTCGCTCAATCACCGCCCCCACCTCCACCGCCGATTGGTTAGAACACCAAAAACGCTGCGATAAATGCAGCCGCTTGTCTCGCCAAATCGAAGGCCAGCATTCGCCGCCTCTTCACGCTCCCCGGCGGAAGAGGCGGCTTTATCTTTAGTCACGATAGATTCGCACGTGTGGCAAGCTCCATGTCAGAAGAAAAACCAGGTGAGCAGGTTAATGAGGGCAAAGCACGAGTCTTTCCGTGCGAAGGCTGTGGCTCGGATCTTGAGTTCCACATCGGGCAGCAGGATCTGAAGTGTCCTTACTGCGGATTCGAGAAGCAGCTTGAATTTGCCGTAGACGCGACGGTCACCGAGCAGGACTTTCAGTCGATGCTCGCGAAGTTGTGCGAACATCACGACAAAGACCGCCGCGATGAGGACTGTCAGAGCGAGATCCGCTGCAACTCGTGCGGCGGGACGGTCGTGTTTCAGGGAGCGTTGACCAGTACCGAATGCCCATTCTGTGCGTCGCCGATCCAGCTTGAGGACGTTCACGACGCCGAGCATCGCGTTCCCGTCGACGGCGTTCTGCCGTTTTTCGTCGAAAAGGCTCGAGCAAAAGCCAATCTCGCCGCGTGGGTTCAATCCCGCTGGTTCGCGCCGAACGAGTTTCGACAGCGAGGCGTCAACGGAAAATTCAACGGTGTCTACACGCCTTTCTGGACGTTCGATTCCATGACATTCACGCGATACTCGGGAGAACGCGGCGAGCATTACTACGAAACCGTTAAAGAAGGCGACGAGGAAAAACAAGTTCGTCAAACCCGGTGGTGTCCGGCGTCCGGCTCGTTTGATCGGTTCTTTGATGACCTGCTGATCCTCGCGGCGGAGGGGCTTCCGCGGCGTCTGATGGACAAACTGGCGCCGTGGCCCCTGGAGAAATGTGTTCCGTTCACTCAACAATTGCTGGCCGGGTTCTACGCTAGAACCTATGAACTGGAGCTCGAACCTGGTTTCGAACATGCCCGCGATCAAATGGAAGTCGCAGTAAACGCCGAAGCTCGACAACGCATCGGCGGTGATGAACAACGAGTCCATTCGTGTCAGACCCAGTACAAGGCCGTCACATTCAAGCATCTACTCCTGCCAGTCTGGTTGTTGGCATATCGCTACAACGGCAAGCCATACCAGGTGATGGTGAACGCGGCGACTGGCGAAGTGCAGGGTGAGCGTCCCTGGAGCTGGGGAAAGATTCTGTGCGCCGTCGCCGTCGTCGCAACGATTACAGGCGGGATCGCATTGCTGAATCGGTAGCTCGTTGCCAGAATCCCAACCGAGCGCGAGACCCACCACCGGGACCAGTTGGCTTATCCGGCGTTAATGGTCTGCAAGCACGCGTGATCCGTCACTCCCTGCTTCAAGTCGACTGAAAGTCGCACCGAAGCCCCACCGTACAGAGACCGCTCATGAAATCTTCTCGGACCATTCTTTCGTGCGCGGCCCTGTGCTCAGTATCAGCCGCGATATTCAGCATTTCCGGATGTGGAGACGCTCAAGGACCTGATGAAGCCGCAAACGTTTCCGCACCGTTGCCGCCGCCCCCGGTTACGGTTGCCAAAGACGCGACGCCGTCGTTTGCCGACGAGCCGACATTCAGTGAACAG
>JAQBWV010000377.1 GCA_027624335.1 Planctomycetota bacterium | reverse complement strand
AGCCCATACTTCCAAAACTGAGCAAGACGTGTTTACCATTCGCCCCGGTTGACGGTGTGGTCGTCAGATCGGTGGCGCGATGAGATCGTCAGGCCGCATCACCAGGTGAATGCAACGCAGATCAGCACGTTTCGGGCAGTTTTACGCCGAAATCAAGCTGATCTCTGATCCAGAACAAGCAGCAAATGGGCGGAACATGGGCGTTCGTGGAATCCGGGGAGCAACGACTGTCGAGAACGATGTTCCGGCAGACGTACACGCGGCGACTCGTGAGATGCTTGAAGAACTGCTTCGAGCGAACAATATCGAAGACTTCGAGGAAATCGGTTCGATCATTTTCACGACGTCGCCTGATCTGACGTCAACGTTCCCTGCCGAAGCTGCACGGGCGATTGGAATGTGTCAGGTGCCGCTGTTGTGTGCCTCAGAGATCGCAGTGCCAGGCTCCATGCCTCGATGCATTCGAGTTCTCCTGAGTTGGAACACGGACAGGAAGCAGAGCGAAATCGTCCATGTCTATCTTCGCGAAGCAAAGCGGCTTCGACCGGACGTCGCATCCGCTCAGTAGATATCGATCTCACCGCGACGGTGCTCCTTCGCACGATGGATGTCCGGTGTCTCGCCGCTCGTTGCTGGAGCCCCGACTCAGGGTTACAGTTAATCCGAAAGTTTGGCGCAACTTGCCCGGGCGTTTTTTGTGAGTGTCCCTCAGAGTTCGGAGTTGTCACGTGAAGCGTCCACTCATTTTCTGCGGAATTGTTGCGTCGAGTCTCGCTGCGTTCGGCGTGCTGTTTGGGCCGCATTTTGCATCCGATCTCTTTGGCCAGTCGAAAAAGGCGCGGCCGACTCAGGAACCAAGCGTTGCAGAGGTGAAAGCATTGGAGCTGCGCGAGAAAAACGCTCGTGAGCAGTTCCTGCGCGACACGGCAAAGCTCGCAAAAGACTATGAAGACGCTGGCCTGCTGGAGAAGGCTAAGTCGCTGCTGAAAACGGTCCAGCGAGTCGACAGCAGCATCGCTGGCGTCCAGGAGAAGCTGGAGACGATCGAAGAGACGATTCTCACGGCCAACCCATTTCAGTTTCAGGTTGATACAGCCAAAGGATGGGGCGAACCGGTAGCACGAGTCGAGAAGGGCAAACCTTTTCGTATCGCCGCCAAGGGGACCTACAAGTTCGTCGTACAGGAAACTTTGGGACCAACGGGTTTTCCATCCGACGACCCAATTCGGCAGATGACCAAAGGCATTGCTGGCGGTGCACTCATGGCGATTGTCATTCCAGTGGACGATCGTGGGAAACCTGGCAAGCCCGGCCAGCCAGCTGAAATCGGCGATGGCAAGGAGATCACTCCTAAAGACAGTGGTCTGCTGTTTATTGGAGTCAACGCTCCCGCTGGGAACCGCAACCTTGGAAAGATCGATGTCCAGCTGTCGGGCTATCTCGCGTCACCCAAGTAATGTCACGTCGCCGGGCGCACGCGGAATTTTCGCTGGACTGTTGGTTTCAGAGACGACCTCCACTGGCGGTCGTCTTTTTTATTTCGCTCGACTGTGATTACAGCACGCGGGGATTAACTGCACGCGAGACATGGATGAGACGTGTCCCGGGCGGTTGAGAAGGAGGAGATTCAGACCAGCACGAAGCGCCAGCGAGTGTGTTGTGGCTGAGTCACTCGCTGGCGCTTCTGGCTTGAATCGCGTCATTCCTGACCTCGCCGCAGACTTAATTCCAATCATCTCACCGATGCCCATTCGGGGTAATTGCGACCTGCTTGAAACGAGTGACGAACATTTTCCGAATTTCTGCAATTCACCCCAATATTCTCAAGAGACCAGCGAACTACTTCTGAGAACTTTGATCTGAGGCGAGCCGAACTCGTTCAGTCAATCCAGCCATCAGGCCGTTTCAACCAGTTTTTTAATTGGAAATCAAATCAAGGAGACACAGTCATGCTTTCAGTAAAGACAGTAATTGTTGGCGGAGTCAGTGCGCTGGCTCTGGGCGGGTTGGTAGTGGGGACTTCGGTTGTCAGCTACGTCCGAACGGCGAGTCATGAAGTTCAGGAGGCTGTCGAAGACGCGGTCCCGATCGACTTCCAGCTGAAGCGTGCTCAGGACATGCTCGATAACGAGCTGGAGCCTGAGATTCGCAAGATGAAACATGTCGTTGCAGAGTCGCAGGTCGGAGTCGAGCATTTGCAGGCCAAGCTCGACGAAAAACAGGAGACAGTCACGCAGCGTCGAGCGGAGATCCTGGCTCGCAGTGAGCAGCTGAAATCTCAGAAGACGACCTTCCTGGTCAATGACGTCAGCTACACGAAAACTGAACTGGAAGACGATCTTGGCAAACGATTCGACCGCTTCAAGATTCTTGAGCAGACGTTCAAGACCGAACAAAGAGTTCTGGAAGCCAAGCGTCAGGCCGTTAAAGCGAACGAAAGCAAAGTTGAGAAGCTGCTGGCCGCTCGTGAGGACCTGAAATTGCAGATCGAAGAATTGACAGCTCGCGTCAGTGCTTTGAAAGCAGCTGAAACTGTGGCCGATTCTGACTTCGACGACTCCAAGTTGTCCAGGGTCAAGGACCTGCTTGACAGTCTTGATGCGAAGGTCGACGTTCGGGAACGTGAATTGTCGCTAGAAGGACAGACAACCGATTTGATCCCGGTTGAAACAGAAGCGACCACGAAAGGCGTTGTCGACTCAGTGGACGCTTACTTCGGTAATGAAGCTCCCTTCGAAGACACCGCTTCTAAATAGTAAAGCGGTTCGTGGTTCGCAGACCGATCTTTGACTGTGGTTGCTCATTCGGATCGGTGGTCTGATTGGATCAGACTGCCGATCCGCTTCGGACGTTCCTTCGCGAAAGAAACGGGATCATGATCAGCTCGTTCTTCAGTCAAGCATCGAATGCTGTCGCGGTCGGAACGTCGCAAACAGCGAGCCGGTATATTGCCTGGATCGATGGCGCAGGTGCGTGGTTGATTCTGACTGGCCAATCAATCTCGGTCGGTCGCATCAGCGGAAATGTGAGCCCTCTCGCGGCAACGTCTTCGAGTGAGCAGGAAGCGGACATCGCCTTGATGGCTAATCTGTCACGGAACCACGCCAGCATTAAGCGAGTTGACGAGAATTACATCCTGAAGCCGCAGTCATCCATAAAGATTCAAGCCCGACCGATTTCTTATGAGACGGTTCTTCCCGACAATTGTGAACTCACACTGGGTGAGTCAGTGCGGCTTTCGTTTTCCATTCCGACACCACTGAGCGCTACTGCAAGGGTGACCTTCGCCAGCGATCACCGTGCTCGAAATTCTGTTGACGGTGTTATTCTCATGGCAGAAACCTGTCTGCTGGGACCTTCGACTACAGACCACATTCTCTGCCGCGACTGGTCTGAGTCGATTGTGCTCGTGCAGACTAAGACCGGGATTGCCGTGAGGTCGAAACAGGAACTGCAGGTCGGCGGTCGAACATGTAAACCGACCGAATTGATTTCAGGCGGTCAAGTCGTCAGCGGCAGCAACTTTCGATTCCGATTGGAACCTTTGTCCTGACTGTTGGTCAGCCCGTGAATTGGACGAAGTCCGAAAGCAAAGAACGCCGTTTGAGAAGTCGCTGCCTGTAAGTTGATCGAAAGATCAGAATTCGTTTCTGGCGAGTCCAGGACCGAGCTGGTCACTGAATACTCAAGCGGAAATCTCAAGTCGGTAAACAATGAATACTACAGTCGACCTCAGGAAAGGCCCTCGAAAGGGCGGTGGTTCGATGAACTTCAAATATGAACCGGAATCAAAGCCGCTCGACGGCTACACAATCAAACGCGCGATCAATCGCGGAGGGTTCGGCGAGGTTTACTACGCGCTGAGTGACGGGGGTAAGGAAGTCGCTCTGAAGCTGCTGCAGGACAATGCCGACGTCGAGTTGCGCGGGATTGCCCAGTGCCTGAATTTGAAACACGCGAATCTGTTGAGCATCTTTGATGTTCGACAGTCTGGCGCGGGCGAGCAATTCGTCGTCATGGAGTACGTCACCGGTCGAACTCTCGGTGAAGTCATCGCCGAAAAGCCAAACGGTATCGAACTCGAATATGTCGAAGAGATGCTGATGCAACTCGCGGCCGGAACCGAATACCTGCACGAACGCGGTATCGTTCATCGCGATCTGAAGCCAGCCAATATCTATCTGGAGAACGGCACGATCAAGATCGGCGACGTCGGGCTCGCGAAGTTCATTTCCGAAAGTCACCGCAGTGCCCAGACGCAAAGTGTCGGCACGGTCTATTACATGGCTCCGGAAATCGCTCACGGTCGTTACGGACGCGAGGTCGATGTCTACGCGATCGGCGTCATGCTTTACGAGATGCTCACTGGAAAGGTTCCGTTCGACGGAGAATCGACTGGTGAGATTCTCATGAAGCAGCTTTCGGCAGAGCCGGACCTCAGCATGCTTCCGGCAGCAATTCGACCTGTCCTGGAGCGAGCACTTGCCAAGGACCCCGAAAAACGAACGTCAACAGCCGGGCAACTCGCACAGGAATTCTCCGCAGCGCTGCATGGGGTAACAGCAGCAATTCCGTCGAAAACCACTCCGATGCAGGCGAGTTACCAGGATGGTCCTGTTCGAGGTGATGGTCGAAGCAGTGCTGACAATCCTCAGCCAGTTCAAAGCTATGCTTCCCTGGAGAGACACTGGAAAGAACCTTCCGCTTGGATTGTTGGGGGTGGCGCCATGCTGTTTATTCTCCTTTCTCCAATCATTGGAGCAATCGGTATTCCGCTGCTGCTTCTG
>JAQBWV010000376.1 GCA_027624335.1 Planctomycetota bacterium | reverse complement strand
CCTTTTTCTCGTGAAAAGTGTTTCCAGATGCTTGAAGAGAATCGTGGTACGCAATTCGATTCGCGTGTGCTCGACGCGTTCTTTGCCCGCACCGATGACATTATCGATATTCAGATCCGCTACGCCGATATCGAATAGCCGACGGTCCGAATCACGAGCGTGAACGACTGCACTTGCAAACCAGAAGCGCAAGCAAGTGATTTTCCTGAGCTCAAGGCACACTCGCTGGCGCATCGAGCTTGTATTCTGGGGATACGCGGTCAAGTCCCCCGCAGTCGACTGAGTAAAGACGCCGAGTGAGTCGAGACGATCACCTGGACTCAGTTTGAGTTTTCACGTTCCACTTCTCATCGAAGAAATCTGCGGCAACAACCTTGCCCGGCCACAGAGAATCCGCCGGAGTTCGCACATCGATCACCGCCCAGTCCGGAAGCTTGGGGACCTGTCGAGCGTTGTTGAGGTAAGCGAATTCGCGATACGTGAATCCACTGTTGAGCACGACGTAGCGATCGGGGTTAACCGGGTTTGGATAGATGAGAATCGGCGCGTGGTGTGCGGCGTCAAAACTTTGCTTGCCAACACGCACCGCATCGGCATTCCAGGCAACCGGCAGCTTGTCGATAATCCTGGCGAGGACTGAATTGCTCGACGCGTCGCCGAACAGGATCAGATTGCTCGACGCAATATCCCCGTCAGAAATCGCCGAGTCATCTTTCACCACTGCGTCTCCACGAAACTGCTTTCTCCACTGTTCGACGGAGTGCTTCATTTCTGAAGTTGTCCACTTCTGAATCGCCTCGTGTTTTGCCGTTCCTGTCGGGCGAACGACGATAAACGAACCCATGAACGCGTCATCAATGGGTCCCTGCAGACCGTTCCACTTGCGAAGTCCGCTGGCCGGAATCGGTCCGACTTTCCACTCGTCGTTATCGAAGTGCAGTTCTGCCTGCCATGACCAGTCCGACTGCGGTCGCTCTGTCTTCAGGGTCTGCCCGTCGATGATCACTGACACTCGTTGCGTCATGCTGAATGGACTGCGGCCAGGCGGAATCCTGAATTTCAGGCCGGTGACGTTTCGCGTTTCAATTTCAATCTGGTCGAGATTCTGGTCCAGCCGCGCCCGAACGCGGACCTCATTCCAGTGTTCCTCAAGACCGGTCACCGTCAGCCAGTGCATCCGGTTGTATTTGAGTGTGTAGGTGGCGAAACGAATCTCATGAGGAAGCGTCTGGCGTCCTCGTTTGGCGATCGCGGCAAGCTTCGACTCAATGATCTTTGCGGAGTCGGCATGGATCGCGTGTTTCGTTTCCGGCCCGATGAGATGCATCAGCCGGATGCCTTCTTTCGCAAGAGCTGCCTCCATGATGTCCGCCGCCTGCTTCTGAATATCCAGTTCGCCGCTGTACGCCACCGTCGGAAGCTGTGCCAGATTCACGGCATAGCCAGTGCAGTCGTAAAGTTGCCACAGTTTCTTTTCGTACCAGGTTGGGTTGAGTGTCTCCTGCTGGAAGAACTTCAGGAATTCCGGAGTTTCCGAAAATCCGGCACCCGGATTCGCCGCGAAGAAAATGTCTGGATAGTGAACCGCTAACTGCCAGCAACCGGCTCCACCCATCGAGAAACCTCGCACGGCAACTCGATCTTCGTCAATTCGATAATTCTTCTGAGCGTGCTCAAGACCTTCGAGGACATCGACTTCGCCAGCGAACTTGAAGGCGTTGCTGTAACGTCCGTAAGGATGCAGAACAATTGTGTCGTTCGGAGCGAATTGCCCGACCTGTTTCATTCGCTGAGCAATAAATGCGGACTCGGATGTCTTTTCTCCTCGTCCATGTAACCAGAGATCGAGTCGGTAGCCCGTTCGGTCACTGCCGTCGTACGACTCGGGAATCACCAGTCCGTAAGGCTGTACTGTCTGATCGATCTTCGACCGGAAACCACGCACGACCAACCCCTTCTGCGTCAGCCAGTTCGCTTCGCCTTTCAACAGTTGTGAGGCTCGGCGCAAACCTTCATGCAGAACAGATTTCGCATTATTCACATCGTTCACTGAGAAGAACTCGCGATACTCCAGCCCCTGATGAAGTGCTCGCGAGAAGATTTCAACGTCCGGCAACAGCTCAAGGCGGCGTGCCCGGTCGTTGCCCTTTGTCTTTTGAATCTCGCCGATCAGTGAATCAAGGGACTTCAATCCCTCTGCCAGTTCCGCTCGATCGTTTTCGGGAACCTCAATCCCGAGCGGAGGCACTAAGCGAACGTTGGCAGCAATGTTGTCCTGTAGACCGTCAGCAAACATTGCGACTGGAGAATGAATCAAGATTGCAGTTGAGACAACGGCGATACAGAAGACAGAACCTGGTCGCATGGTTTCTTCCCGAATGAACAACTGGCGAAGCGTCTGCCCGAAATTCCAGACAGACAGTTTTGATCACGCCGCGTGACCACACTATCAACAGGCAGGTCTTACGGCGGCGGTCAATCTAATGTCCGCGTATCGAAAACGTAAGAACGTCGAGCAGGTTCCAGCGAAGCGCCGGCAAAGACTGCGGGGCTCCCGGAATGGAAACCCGTGGAGAGGCCACCGCCTACCAATCACAGAACGTGTTCGTGAGCGGCTTCCACTCTACAGATCAAACCGCGTTTCTGCGGAGCAACCGACCATGTCGCGACCAGAACATTGACGCCGTTAGGCGACATCCTCTGGAAGCGGGGGCTCTGCAGGACCGGGCGGGTAGTCGGACTTGAACTCATAGTGGGCGATTCTTCCGTGCCCGACAGCAAACAATCCGGTCGAATCGTCATTCATGACGAACTCGTGAACGTGCATTGGGGCTTTGTCCTGATGAATCAGCTTGCCGGTTTCCGCTCGGTAGAATGTGACGAACCCACCGTTGTCACCACCTGCGGCCACCAGCCAGTTACCCTGCGGGTCAAACTCAAGACGCTCAACAAGACCCTGCAGTTTGGTGTCTTCGATCTCGTGGATTCGTTCGCCCTTCTGCCAGTCGAAGACTTCGACACGCGAAGGACCTCCAAGGTGGTCGATGTTCCCAATATGGCCGATGCCACCTGCCGCCAGTCGTTGCGAGTCGTGTGAAAACGCAACGGACCGAACGCCACCAATCGAGTGTCTCCTTGCTCTGGGATCCCACGTGTACATGCCGGGAGCTTCCAGCTGGGCAGCCTTCTTCCCGGACGCGACTTCCCAGATAACGATGTGGCCGACCTTGTCCGCAGTCGCCAGCCATTTTCCGTCCGGTGAAAATGCGACCGCATAGAGCATTGATGGATAGTGGTTCGGCGTTTCGAGCTGGTGATCCTGCAGCGTATGAATGAGCTGGCCGGACTCGGCATCCCACAACTTGCCGACCATGTCATCGGCGATGCTCGCGACAACGCTGCCATCGGGACTGGCGCTGATCTTTCGAATCCAGCGATCGTGAGCCTTGATCGAACGAGTTGGCTTCTTCGACTGAGCGTCCCACCAGATGAGGTTTCCGTCGTAGCTTCCTGAGACGACCGTCTTCTGATTGCTCACGATTCCGGTGACGTAACTCTGATGCCCCTCAGCTTCGAATGCCGCAGGTGCAGGAGTCTCGGCGAGCGCGTCGACTTCGTAGACCTTGAAATCGGAATTGCCGAAGAAAAGTTGCCCGGTGCCAGATGTTCGAGCGACGCAGAACGCAATGCCGCTAATGCCGAACTCTTTGACACGTTTCAGTTTTGTGGGATCAGACCAGGACATGTGATTGCCTTAGCGATGAATGGATTACAGGAATTCAGATCTCAGGCCAGAACTTCCCTGATCGGTTTTGATCCGAAGTCTGACAGCGGAACGGGTCGGGCTCCGATGAAGTATTCCTTTTCGTGAGAGATGCCGAGCGCCTCCAGCATCGTCGCAAACACGTCTCCGGCTCCGACTTCGCCGTCGGCAACTTTGTGGCCATCAGGGTCTGTCTTACCGTAGACCGAACCGCCTCGGACTCCGCAGCCGGACAGGCTACAGCTCCAGGCGTTGGCGAAGTGGTCGCGGCCCAGACTCGCGTTGATTCCGGGCGTGCGACCGAACTCGCCCAGTGTGACGATCAGCGTGTTCTCCAACAGACCGCGTTCTGCCAGATCATCAATCAGCGTGCTCATGGCATGATCGAGGTCCGCACACAGTTCGCGATGCGTTTCGAAGTTCTGGCCGTGACTGTCCCACCAGGCTCGCGCAACTTTCACGAATGGAACTCCTGCTTCCACCAGTCGACGAGCAATCAGACACTGCTGTGCGAACTGTCGAGGCCCGTACTTCGCTCGGACAGATTCCGGTTCCTGCTCGATATCGAACAACTTCTCGCTGGACATCAGACCCTGAACGCGGCTGTAAGCGGTCGTGTGACTATTAACCTTCTCACTGAATCTCGACTGCGTAAAGCGTTTAGAAAGAAGGTCGCGAAGCGCCGCTCGATCTTTGTGGTCGACGTCAGAAATCGCTTCAAGACGTCGGATGTTCTCCGGGATTTGCTTGTCAGATAGAAACATCGGCGCGTAACGAGCACCCAGAAAACCACTGGTGCCTTTACGGCGGCCTTCCGTTGACGTGTACATCGACACGTAATCCGGCACCTGACTGTCGGCTCGTCCGAGCTCACGTGCGGCGACAGCTCCGATGTCCGGATAGATGACGCCGGGATCACTGACGCGTCCGGTTTCCATTAGCGACGCACCACCACCGTGGTCGCCGATCTTCGTGTTCAACGAGCGAATGATCGCCGTGTGGTTCATTCGTTGAGCCATCTTCGGCAACAGCTCGCTGATGT
>JAQBWV010000066.1 GCA_027624335.1 Planctomycetota bacterium | reverse complement strand
CGTTGTGATGCTCGAAGGCGTGTCGTCAATGCGGTTCTGCACGATGAACACGCTCGCGAAGACGACGGATGCTCGGCTCGGCGCGGAACGGCAGCGGGCTCGGTACTGAAAGGTTTCAGAACGAGTGCTCGGGCATGCGGCGGGGCCGGGTGTCGCGCTGGTTCAGCGGTGGCGCGCGGATGCGCCGCAGGAATTTGAACACCGGCAGCGTCATCACGCGATCACGTTGCTCGCCACTCTTTCGATACCGGAACGTCATCTGGCCGTTGTTCAGCGATTCGATGCGGTCGTTTGTGGTCGAGTGCTGCTGGAAACGGTTGGAACGAACACTCAGCGCGAGTGCCACCAGCGTACTTTTCGATGCCCAGTGCCCGAATTCGGGCGAGTAATCCTTGATGAATCGTTGTATCTTAAGCACGATTCGCTGCGACCAGGTTTCGTCGATGGGATCGTGTTCCAGACATCGACCTTTTGGACAGAATGGATTCTAATGACCGGGCTTGCACAACTGACAGAAACGTACTCAAGGCTCTCTCGAACCGCTCGACATCTGGCACAGGTTGCCGCTGTAAGTCTGCAGCCGACGCCCAAGCCAACACTTGCGAAAATGTCGGCGGGTTCAAACTGGCGTCTGGAATCTGGCGAGTTGCTGACGCTGCTTAAGTCCACGGCAGCAATTCGGGAACTCGTTAAGGCTGGAGTCTTGAAGACTCCGCGTGGTCTGGGTGTTCTGCTGGCGAGAGATTTTGTTGGAATCGCCGTTCACGACGCCCTGCGTCAGAAGACCTTTGAGTCAATTGCATCCTCGGTTCAAAAGATTCGGCCTTCATTACCGACCTACTACTGGTCCTCGACCTCACAGGAGTCTGTTGAACGCGACATGCGAATCGCGTTCTATCGGAACGACGAGGTGGCCTTCACTCGCCTGGCGGAGCGAGTCGACATGTGCCCGACCATGCTCGATCCGTACGACGCAGAACTCTTTGAGAATCTGCATCCGAAACTTCAGGATTACTGGGTCGTGACGAACGCTCGCAGCATCGTTCAGTCGGGGAGCGGCTCACGAGCGGTACTGGAAATTCTGTCTCCGTACGCTGCTTCCCGTCCGAAACTGACGGATCAATTACGCGAGGCGTGGACTGATCTGTGTGTGGCTCGCGGAGATTCGTCGGAACTGGCAGTGATCGACGGCATGACTGGTGGTCAGTATCCGGAGATTCGCGGGTGCATCGAGATGCTCAGAGGCAACTTCGATGCGGCGGACTTGCTGTTTGAGGATGGGATCAAGCTCCTCAAAGCCGGGACCCGTAAGCGGAAGGTAACACTCGGCGGCTTCGCGGGCGTTTTTCATGTTCTGCTGCAACTTGGAAAGCAGTCTCCAGCGGGCCGACTTCGCGGCAAGGAATTATTGGCGGCGGCCAGGTCCCAATGGACACCACATTTCAGTTGCGCCGTCGATCTGATCAATGACGCCATCGAGTGCCTGTCGAATCCGACATACAACTTTTCAGCCAGGGGAGCCTGTGATGCTCCCACGGTATCGTTGATCTCTGGATGGTTGTGGCGCTGGACCTGCCCAACCAAAGCCAGCCCGGTTGCAAAGGCGGATTATCAACGCCTGGCAAAGAAATTCAGCGTGCTCGGTCTGCAGTGGATGGCCGATGAGTTCTTGAGACTGGCCGAAAACAAACCATCCAGGAGTGAGAACAGTGAGTCCGTCAGTCTGCTGGGACTGGTTAAGCCACTGGAGCCGTGGGAACGTTCGCTGACGGCGCTGGAGTCTCTGGCCGGTTCGAGTGGTACAGGCGGCACGACATCGAATCCAACGACCGCCACCGAGCGGCTGATCTGGTCGATTAACCTGTTCGCAGATGGCACGAACTTCGATCTGAAACCTTTCGCCCAGAAATCTTCGAAGAAGGGCGGCTGGTTGAAAGGGCGGCCCATAGCGCTCAAACGTCTGTACCAGGACTGGGATGATGAGACGTTTGACTTCCTGACGGATCAGGATCGTGAAATCTGCCGGCTCATTGAAGAGAACGTTGAATACGGGAGCGGATGGGGTCGGTATCGGGAAGTGAGTTACATTCTGCCCATTAAGGCCGTGCAGCGGCTGGCAGGACATCCTTTAATCTTCCGGGGTGACGATCGTACGAGTCCACTGGAACTTGTCCGTCAGGAACCTCGACTGATCGTCCAGAAAGATGAAAGTAAAAAGCGCCTGACGCTACGGTTTGACCACCAGCCTCCAAAGAACGCGGAGTTTCAGATTGTCAAGGATGGTCCTCACCGATTGACGCTGCTGCTGTTCAGCGAGCGACAGCGGCAACTGCAGACGATCATCGGAAAGCAGCTGGAAATTCCCGAGGCCGCGCTGGATCGAGTTATCGGAGTCGTGCAGCCATTGGCTTCCCTGATGACGGTCCATTCCGAAGTCGGTGGCGTCGAAGCAGCACAGACCGTGGACGCAGACTCAAGGCCGCAGGTCCATCTGGTGCCATTTCAGGATGGAGTACGCGCGGAGTTTCATGTTCGACCGTTCGGCGAAGCCGGACCGTTTGCTCGGCCCGGTGAGGGCGGCGAAACAGTATTCGCCGACATCGAGGGACACCAAACGGCGGCACGACGGCAGTTTTCCGAAGAGCTACAACTGCGCGACACGGCTGTTGCCGCGTGTCCGTCGCTGCAGGAGCAGGATGAAGTTGATGGGATCGAAAGTTCGCACGAGTTTTACTTCCCAACCGTCGTGGAAGCCCTGGAACTTGCGATCCAGCTGCAACCGCTTGTCGAGCAAAAGCAGATCGTGCTGCATTGGCCTCAGGGTAAACGGTTCGAAGTCGCCGGCCAGGCGTCGGAGTCGCAGATGCAGGTACGCATCAAAAAGGACCGGGACTGGTTTGCGGCATCGGGGAATCTGGTTGTCGACAAGGATCTGTCGCTGGACATGATGCGGTTGATCGAGCTGGTCGAAAGCAGCACCTCTCGCTTCGTGCAGCTGGACGACGGACGCTTCCTGGCGTTGACCGAACAATTGCGACGACGTGTGGAAGAACTCGGCGCCTTCGGCGATCGGCAAAAGAACAAGATGCGATTCCCGGTCGTCCGTTCGACCGCGATCGAGGAGATCAGTAACAGCCTGAAGGTTACAGCCGACAAACACTGGAAGGAGTGCCTGTCCAGAATTCGTGAAGCTGGCGACGTGTGCCCCGAAGTTCCGTCAACGTTGCAGACGGAGTTACGGGACTATCAGGTAGAAGGTTTCCGCTGGCTGTCGAGACTCGCGCACTGGGGAGCAGGGGCATGCCTCGCCGATGATATGGGTCTCGGAAAAACGATTCAGGCGCTGGCGCTGCTGCTGGATCGAGCCGAAGGAGGGCCGGCACTGGTCGTCGCTCCGACCTCCGTCACGTTCAATTGGGTCGATGAAGCAGCACGCTTTGCTCCGACTCTCAACGTGCGACTGTTCGGTGGTGGTGACCGCGAAGCGTTCCTCAAGGATCTGGGTCCACGAGATGTTGTGATCACCAGTTACGGGCTGCTTCACAACGAGGCGGAACGATTCGAGAAACTCGATTGGCAGACGGTGGTACTTGACGAAGCTCAGGCCATCAAGAACGGAGCGACCCGGCGTTCGCAGGCAGCAATGTCACTCTCGGCGAATTTCCGAATCATCATGACTGGAACTCCGGTCGAGAATCATCTGGGCGAACTGTGGAATCTGTTTCGCTTTATCAATCCCGGGCTACTGGGATCAGAGAAGATGTTTCAGACGCGGTTTGCCGGACCCATCGAACGGAACAAGGACAAGGGAGCGAAGCAGCGACTGAAGAAACTCGTGCAGCCGTTCATTTTGCGTCGGGCCAAGTCGAAAGTTCTTGAAGAATTGCCGTCGCGGACCGAGATCACGTTGTCCGTTGAGCTCAGTAAAGACGAGGCCGCCTTCTACGAAGCTGTGCGTAAGCGAGCTGTCGAAAAGCTGGCCGACCTGTCCGGGGCAAACGATCAGCAACCGCAGCACCTGGCAATCCTTGCCGAGATCATGCGTCTAAGGCGAGCGTGCTGTCACCCGAAACTCGTGTTGCCGGAATCCGGTCTGTCGAGTTCGAAGCTAAAGCTGTTCACCGAAACAATCGACGAACTTCTGTCCGGAAATCACAAGGTGCTGGTTTTCAGCCAGTTCGTTGACCATCTCTCCATTCTTCGCGAGGAGCTTGATAGGCAAAAGATCTCGTACCAGTACCTTGATGGCAGCACCCCGGTGAAGAAACGCCAGGAACGAGTGAACGCATTTCAGTCCGGCGAAGGAGACGTCTTTCTGATCAGTCTCAAAGCCGGAGGCACGGGCCTGAATCTGACGGCAGCGGATTATGTGATCCACATGGATCCCTGGTGGAATCCGGCCGTCGAAGACCAGGCCGCCGACCGTGCTCATCGGATCGGACAGCAACGGCCAGTGACGATATATCGGCTCATCACGCGTGGCACGATTGAGGAGCAGATCCTCGAACTACACCGAAGCAAGCGGGACCTTGCCGACAGTCTGCTCGAAGGCACAGACGGAAGCAGCCGCCTGTCTGCTGAAGATCTGCTGGCGATGCTGCGTGGTTAACGGAAGTGTCGGTTTCGACAATGCATCGACAACGTGACGACGATGGCAAATCAGCAGTCTTTGCCATTCACTCGAAAGCGGTCCGCAATTGCCGATGCCAGGTCAAGGTCCGGCAGCAGACAAGGGTGCTTGTACTGCTCGATACTGCCGCCAAGTTTTGCCTGGCGATCACGTGCAAACGCCACCCAGCTTCCGCAGCGAACAGGCAGGATTTCGACAGGATTCAGGCGTGCCGTCGTCCGTTTTTCCTGATACTCACAGTTCAACTCACACAGTCGTTCGTCGAGTCGTGCTTCAAACTGTGACTTGCGGCCATTTGGAGGCAATTCCCAGTCTTCAAGCATCAATTGATACCTTGGCGGCTTACCCCAGGAAGGGATCAGCGTGAAGCATCGAACCCTGTGACTGAATTCAGTGAGTGTTGAGCGGACGGCTTCGACAACCTGCGACTCGGAAAGTTTCTCGCCCGTAATATTTGAGATATAGGCACCTTTGTGGAGGAAACGAAGAATCGGAGTCGTATTGTGATGTCCAACGCAACGGACAACGTCGCAGATGTCGTAGCGGTAAAATCCAGATGCCGTCGTCAGGAGAATGAAATAGTTGCGACCGACATCCAGTTCGTGGGCCTGCAGAATCGTTGGAGTGTCGCTGCCATACTCAGCTTCCGGAATGAATTCGTAATAGTGCGAAGTAATATCAAGCACGCCGTCCGGCGTATTGTCATCAAACGGAATCGTCATGCGACCTTCACTGGCTGACAGTCCATGGTCGCGCACAGCGACATCACCGTAATAGTCAACCAATGTCGGTAGATAAGCCGCGCAGCTGCCTCCGGTCCAGACAGCTGCCAGTTGCAGATTCGGCCAGTAATCTTTTGGAAGCAGACTTCCTGACTGCTCGGCCCATTTTGCAAGATCGCGTGCCCGATTGGGGTCAGCCTTCGAAATCCGTTTATCCAAAGCCTGACGAATATCAGGCGCCAGCGATTCCGAGATTGACAGCGTTCCGTTGTGGATGTCTCGAATGAGTTCTTCTTTTCGATCGTCTGCCACCTGCGCCATATGGACCAGCGTGCTTGGATTGGCCGTCGTCAGCATGCCGACATTTGGGTCAGCCACTGCGAGTCGCAGCGCGGCGTAATACTTGTGCGCCGGGTCATCGATTTTCGCGAGAATCGACGGCAACGAATAAAGCAATTTGACAGCCGGTTTCTGCATAACCGCCGACAGACCGGAGATGTTCCCGCAGGGAGCGCCTCCTTCAGTCGTGAATCGCTGATAGTCGCTCGACAACTGGACGATCTTTAATGACTTCATCTTCGGTCGAGCATCGAATGCCGAAATGCCCCAAAGCTGCCAGCTACGGCGATAGTCTCTATAAAAACGATTCGTAACCGGAATGAACTTTGACTCCGATGTCGTCCCGCTACTCAGCGTGAACATCATCAGCCGGTTCTTCGGCCCAAGCAGTGACTGTGTCTCGCCGAGCTTTGCACGTTCGATCGCATCGCGATAGAAACTGTAATCCGTGACTGGCAAGGCCTTACGAAGGTCATCCGGGGAAGTCGCGTGCTCAAGTCCGTTGCTCACAGCGAGATCAGATGTCCTGTTCAGTTCCAGCAGGGAGGTAAGAGTCTGTGCCTGGGTTGCTCGGCAGTCCTCAGTCGCTGTCATAAACCGAGCCAGTTGCCACCGAAGCCGCACTCGGACGAGCATTCCGGCAGAGGCGCGAATTTGACCCGAAATCTGCATAGTACTGCAGTTCTTGTTGACGACTTCCACAGTTGAAAATGAGGCCGTACAACCGAAAGGATGATGTTTACCGACCGTCAGCGGAACGATTGTTAAATACATCCGTGAGCGTAAACGACCACAGTCCTCCGAAACTGCGGCCCGGTTGACAAGGAACTAAGTTCACCAGAAGAGACTATAACCGAGAGTCACAATTCTGCCGTCGCAGTCAGCGATAGACAACCAAAGACCCGGCGAAACAAGGTCTCACTTCAACATATCGACAGAGAGTCGCGTCAACCGTTGCATCCTGACAGTACCGTGTAGCGCAAAAAAAACCGGCAGTCTGACAAACAGAACTACCGGCATAATCGGTCGCCGCGCGTCACACGACACGCGAATAGAAACCGAAAAAGCGACTCGAACCCTACTTGGCGTCTTCTTCGGTCGTCTTCTTCTTCTTCTTCCTGCCGAGCACGGTCTTCGGCACTTTCGTCTTGGGAATACCAAGAACGCTCTTGCTCTCATCCCAGCGATCTTCGTCCTTAAGCTTTTCGATACGTTCAGATCGCTTCATCACATTACGGGCTCGAACCAGTCGACTGCCCCGTTTCAGGCTTTGATCAAGACTCACAGTAGTTGTCTCCAGATTTGCAACCCGACTCGTGAGAGGACTATCCTCCGACTCGGGACGAACTTCTTCACCTGATCCCGACACCACCGGGCACGGGAAAGCGAAGGATTCTAAGGCTGCCGCGATTCCGTTGCAACTCGCAGATTATTCTCTGAACAGTCAACACCGAGTGACTGCAACGCTCACCTCGAAAACAGGCTGGTTCGTGCCGATCAGCGTTGGCAGCCTGACAGGACTTACACTCATGGATTATCGACGAAAAATCAGGTACGGCTGCTATCCGTTTCCGACCCCACGCGAAAACGGCCGACTCACCGCGTTTATTCTGACGGCGTGTGTCCTCATTGGGTGTTCAAACGATCCAGAATTGGGCGAGATCACGGATTCAAGTGAATCGGCCGCAGTAGAAGTGTCTGAGACAACGCCTCGCGAAATGACGCTGGCCTTGAACTGGTATCCTGAGGCCGAACACGGCGGATATTACGCGGCCCTTGTCCACGGCTATTTCGAAGCTGCCGGACTCAAGGTCAACATTCGACCGGGAGGGCCAGGAGTTCCCGTCATTCAGGACGTCGCCACTAAACGTGTCGAGTTTGGGATCTCCAACGCTGATCAGATTCTCGTCGGACGTGCTCGCGAGGCTGACGTCGTTGCCGTGTTTGCCGCGCTGCAGACAAGTCCTCGGTGCATCATGGTTCACGATGCGTCTGGCATCCGCAAATTTGAAGAGCTGCAGAACCTGACACTGGCGATCAATCAGAACTCCACATTCGGGACATTCCTGCAGAAGCGAGCGTCACTGAAAGGCTGCACGATCGTGCCATACCCCGGAAACGTATCAACGTTTCTGCTGACTCCGAACTTCGCTCAACAGGCTTACGTCTTCAGCGAACCCTTCACCGCGAAGAAAGAGGGCGGAGATCCTCACAGCCTGATGGCAGCAGAGATCGGCTTCAACCCGTACACCAGCACGCTGATTGTCGAAGCGTCAATGATCAAAGACGATCCGACGCTCGTCCGCGAATTTGTGCAGGCCGTCCAGAAGGGATGGGGCAAATATCTGTCCGAACCGGAAGAGACGAATCGCTTCATCCTTGCACAGACGGATCAGATGAACGAGAGCGACCTTGACATCCTCGAATTCGGTGCGAACGAACTTAAGACGCTGTGCCTGCCCACTGATTCAGTCGGCCATACAAGACTCGGAGACATGACTCATGGACGCTGGCAGACGATGGTCGACCTGCTCGTCGAATGTGAAGAAGTCGACGCCGACAGCCTCGACGTTTCAAAGGCATTCACGACTCAGTTTCTGACGAGTCCTGCAAACAGGATTCCTCAATCAGGCACGAAGTAACGTCCGAAGAAACGATCATCTGGTCTGCGCGGTAGAGCAGTAGAACTGCGACCTTCCGAATCGGACCGGTCAGCCGGAGAAACAATGTGAGCGACTCGCCTGATTCAAACCTGGGCTCCTCCGAAAACACCTTGTCCGCAGGTCCATGGTATGCGGGCGTCACTCGCTACCAATGGATCGTTCTGGCGATCGCGTCTGTGGGTTGGGTGTTTGATGTGTATGAAGGGCAAATCTTCAACATCACGCGTAATGACATGCTGACCGAGGTTCTCGGCGGTGAAAGTGCTGACGTCACAAAGTACGGCGATCTGTTTCTGGGTATCTTTCTTCTGGGTGGAACCGTCGGCGGTCTGGGAGCAGGAACTCTGGCCGATCGATTCGGTCGTCGCCCGATCATGATGCTCACCATTCTGATGTACTCGATCTTTTCCGGGCTGACGTACTTCGCGACGGAACTCTGGCACGTTGCAGCGCTGCGGTTCCTGGTGGCAATGGGCGTGGGTGGCGAATGGGCCGTGGCAGCGAGCCTGGTCTCGGAAATCTTCCCGGCCCGCGCGAGAGCTCACGCATCAGGAATCTTTCACGCTTCCAGCGTTCTGGGAACCTGGATGGCCACCCTGGCCGGGATGGCCGTCGGCGCTCAGTGGCGATACGCGTACCTGATCGGAATTGTTCCGGCACTGTTGATCCTGTGGGTCCGAGCTACCGTCAAAGAACCCGAACAATGGAAAGCGAAAGCAGCCCAGGGTAAGAGTGCCCAACTCGGCAGTTTCAAAGACCTCCTCACGAATCCCCGCTGGAATCGCAACGCGATGTTCGGCATGTTGCTGGGAGCGGTAGGACTGGGGACCTTCTGGGCTGTCGGCATCGCAACACAGGATTTAGCTCGCGAAATGCTGATTGAAGCTGGCGAGGATCCCGAGAACGTCAGCCAGAAGTCGAAGTTTGCCTATGGGATTATCCAGACTGCTGGCGGCGGACTTGGCCTGCTGGCGTTCGGGCCACTGTGTGCTCGTTTCGGTCGGCGTCGAGCGTTTATCGGTATGCAGTTGCTTGCATTCCTGATCGTCCCTGTCACGTGTTACGGACCTCAGAACTATCAGCAACTGCTCTTCATCCTACCGGTTTACGGCTTCCTGACACTCGGCATTCACGCTGGCTACGCGATCTATTTTCCCGAGCTGTTTCCGACTCACCTTAGAGCAACCGGCACAAGCTTCTGCTTTAACGGCGGCAGGATTCTCGCGGTGCCTGTGTTGATTTTCTCGGCCTGGTTGAAAGCGAAGCCGGACATGGATCTGCGACTGGCCATTTCCTCGCTCGCAGTGCTGTTTCTTGCCGGTGCCGTGGTGATGCTCTTCCTGCCGGAAACAAACAAGCAGGAACTGCCCGAGTAATTCCCGACCCCGAATGATTCCCGACGAGGCGTCGCTTCTCGGTTGATCATTCCAGTTCGAACAACAGCATCTGACGCGGGCGACCGTCGTGCTGGAATTCTTCCCGTGGCGATACCGCCTCAGGGTGCAGGCGATAAAACGCCTGACACTCGGCTTCGCGACCTCGGACGATGCGTCGGCCCTTCAAGTCACCGAACTGAGACGTGATGACCGTCCATTGTCCGGATCGCCCACGAGCATCACGATGGACGATTACCCAGTCGTGCGTTTTTGCTTCCTGATGTGCGCGGGCCGTATTTGAGAACGCCGCTGTGTAGTGCCATTGGGCTCGGCGAGTGTGCAGGATGGGTAGCCACTCGGCTCCTGTCGGGTTGAACTGTCGCGGTGCGATTCGAACAAGCTCATCGCTCGCTGCCTTCTGCCGGTATTCGGCATCAATGCTGAATAGATCTCCGACGGACGGCAACGCAGAGTCGTTAGACCGTGAAGGAATCGTCGTCGAACGGCTGATGTTGAAACCGGAAAGTTCTTCCGGGACGAGCGTTCGCCGAGGCTTCTGAACTGATTGCATGAATTGCAGGAACGATCCGTCGCCTCGCAGCAGTTCCAGAGTCGGCATGAATCCTGTCTGAAGAAACTTCTCCACAGACAAGGCGAGCGAACGTCCAAAGTGAGGGATTTCTTCCAGACCTGCGCGCCCGGAGTCGTCGTAAATACGGTCAATCGGACAAAGCAGTTCTCTCAGAATTGCAGCACCTCGTCGATACGCAGCAATGCGGAAATCGGTCGAGCGACGACCTTCCAGCAACCTGGCAATCTCGTCAAAGCATCTGGCGACGACATCGTTGATGCCTGAGTCTGCATCCTGGGGTGACTTACCTGGCTTCATCTCAGCTGCTCCTTTCGTTGGCCGGTTGCCCGGTCCACAGATCAGCGACAGCAGTTAACGCCTCGGTAGTTATGTACGTGATCTTATGCGTGATTCGAGTGAAGCAAAGATGAAAGTTGTTCGTCCTTCTCAAATCTGAAAATGTCGAGAATTCGAGGAGAGCTGGGCTGTCGGCCTTCTCCGCCCATTCCGTCTCTTCAAGAACCGGACACCACTTAATTGAGTTCCGTAAGAACACCGAAAGCCGACTTCGAATGTCGAAGCCGGCTTCCGGAGGACGATTGGATTGGATCGTGACTCTGTGAAATCTCCTGCAGTGCCTGTCTCAGTTGCCGCATCCGGTGCAGTCTGGAACGGCACAGGATGAGCACGATGGCTGTGGACAGCACGTCGAAACTGGAACCTGTCGACACACGACGCGCGGCACGCAGACCGTCTCCGTATAAGGAACCTGCTTCGGAACCTGACGGGAGTTGTTGACGTAGCGAGTCTCGCAAACCTGACGGCACACGGTGTAGGGAACCTTACGCGTCTTCGTTTCCGAAATGTACGAGCACGTGGTGTAAGGAACCTTGGTGCAGGCCGTGTGCTGCTCGTAAGAAGTCACTGTGTAGGGAACCTGACGTGAACGGGTCTCGCAGCGCCATGAGCAAACCGTGTAGGGAATGCGGCGAGTACGTGTCTCCGTTGTCGACGAACAGACTGTGTACGGCACCTTCTTCTGCTTCGTTTCCTTCTGCATGCAGCAAGTGGTGTAAGGAACCCGGCGAGTCTGATTGACAGGAACCATCCGGCAGACCGTATACGGAATTCGGCACCGCTTCACTTCACGTTCCATCCGCGTACACATGACCGTTTTCTTTTCGGTTCTGGGCACCCAGACCTGTCGGCAGTTAACCGAACCCGGCTGGAAGAATCGTTCCGTGCGGTTGCAGCCCGGCTGGTAAACCGAGCGACAGCTGTTGCAGTCGTAATTCCAACTTCCCGGCGACTGTACGCAGCGGCTGCAGGAATTGTCTGGACACTGCTCGACGACGGTCTGGTACGACCCACCACAGACATCGATCTGCCTGCATTCGACGACCGGCTTGCAGACTGTGTAACAGACTTCACGATATTTCGTTTCATTGCACGCCTTATGAGTGGTGTAACACTCTTCGCGATAGCAGGTCTTGTAAACCGGCTTGCAGACGTCGTAGCAGACTGTCTTGTAGCAGGTCTTGTAGCAAGGCTTGCAAACCGTGTAGCACTCATTGCGGTAGCAGGTTTGGCTGTGCGGAACACGTACCGTGTACTGTTCGCTGCGAAAGCACGTCTTCTGGACGGGCTTGCAAATGGTGTGCGGCACGTCTTTAAAGCAGACTTGGTAGACCGGCTTCTGGATCGAATAACACTCGTCGCGGAATTTCGTTTCGTAGACGTTCCGAGTGCATGTGATCGGTTGCTGCTCGCAGACGGTGTCATAGACCGTGCGATACTTTGTCACCTGACATTTGTCATAGACAACATCCTGCACGGTTTTGTAGCAGGTTGAACAGGAGCTTGCGGCACCATAGTCCCCGCACGGCGAACACGCCGACGTCGGACAACAACTGTAACTGGCGGCTCCGCAGTAGCCGGCCAGCGCCGACTGACCTGCGACCGCGACAAGCAGCCCAGCCAGTACAGCGCACTTCATGGCAAGTTTCATTCGAGTCACTCCTTCCCTAGTCCAGGCGAATCCAATCGGTGGGGAATCGACGACTCGTAAGCAACGACACTTCCTCAGAGCCTTCTCTCTGGTGAGTTTGAGGTGTTCGCAGGCGAAAACCTCAAAGCACAAAGTCCAGCGAGAAATGTTGTGTCGACGCACGAATGAGACAAATTCCCTGTCTTAGTTGGTCGACAGAACACCTGCCCTGCTTGAAGCAACTGACACAGTCAGAGTACTCACCGTCAACGGGAAGCTGCCGCCACCTACCTAGCCGGAAGAACCGTTACAGGCTGCCGGCCTCAGCACAGTCAAGGCAGGTAAACCCTGTCGACTACGCGGACATTGCGGACCAGGCATCCGTCGAACATGTCGCCCACACAGGATCGCAGTGTCTCTCTCGACTCACACTGCTGGGCTTACAGGAGTGGTAGCGGACTGACGATGCCAGTTAAGACGAGAGATTGCAGATCTACGAAAACACTTTCTCGACAACGTGCCCGCCAACGTCAGTCAGTCGGAAATCGCGACCCTGGAACCGGTACGTCAGCTTGAGATGGTCCAGCCCGAGCAAGTGCAGCAGTGTTGCCTGCAGGTCGTGAACGTGGACGACGTCTTCGACCGAGTTGTAGCCAAGTTCGTCGGTCTGTCCGATCGTCTGTCCGCCCTTGACGCCGCCCCCGGCCAGCCACATCGAAAAGCCGTCGATGTGATGATCTCGACCAATGAGGTCTCGCGGTTCACCCTGCGGAGTTCGACCGAATTCGCCGCCCCAGATGACTACCGTGTCCTCCAGCAGACCTCGCTGCTTGAGATCACGCAACAGCGCTGCCGAAGGTTGATCGGTTTCCCCACATCGAGCATCTAATGCCTTACCGAGATCCGTACCGGGATTTCCGTGATGATCCCAGTCCGTGTGGTACAGCTGCACGAACCGACTGCCACGTTCAACAAGGCGGCGAGCCAGCAGACAGTTTCGCGCAAAGCCTGGCCTGGCCACATCGCTGATGCCGTAATCGGCGAGCGTTTCTTTGGACTCGCCAGACAAATCCATCAGCTCCGGAGCACTGCTCTGCATCCGATAAGCCATCTCGTAGGCAGCGATGCGTGTCGCGATTTCCGGATCGCCAATCTGATCCAGTCGTGCCTGATTGAGATCCTTCACGGTGTCAACAAACTGTCCCTGCCGTTCCCGGTCGAAGCCCTTCGGCGATGAGAGGTTCAAAATCGGATCCGCGCCATTCAGCAAAGGCACGCCCTGATAAGTTGTCGGCAGAAAACCGCTGGACCATAGCGGCGTGCCTCCACGTGGACCTCTCGGACCGGAGTTCAGCACGAGAAATCCTGGCAGGTCGTCGGCTTCGCTGCCGATTCCGTAGGTCACCCACGAACCGATGCTTGGTCGGCCCATGAATCGCTCGAAGCCGGTGTTCATATAGAGCTTCGCCGGGCCGTGGTTGAAGACTTCTGTCTTCATACTCCGAAGCAGGCAGATATCGTCGGCCATCGAACCGATGTGCGGCAGCAGTTCGGAAAGCTCCAGACCGCTTTCGCCGTGCCGAAGGAATTTCCGCTGAGTGCCCAGCAGCTTCGCGTCCTTTTTGATAAACGCAAAGCGTTTGCCTTCGACGTAAGACTGAGGGATGACCTGGCCACTGAGTTCCTGGAGTTTCGGTTTGTAATCGAACAGCTCCAGGTGACTGGGTCCTCCGGCCATGAAGAGGTAGATCACGTTCTTCGCCCGCGGCGCATGATGACCGTCCTGAGGTGCCAGCGGGTTTGTCGTTCGAGTACCCACCTCATCAGTTTTCGCGGCAAACAGCTTCTGCTCGCTCAACAACGAAGCCAGACCGATGCTGCCCAGCGAAAGTCCCGCGTTACCGAAGAAGTGCCGACGAGTCTGGTCAACGACCGGGTTCAGGACATTATTCATCGTTCGATCATCCATTCAGAAACTCACGAAATCTCAAATCTGTCAGTCACGAAACGTGGTCTAAGTACCTTCAAGCGCCTGACCGATCTGATCAACGTACCACAGCATAAAGCGGAATACGAAGAAGACGATAAATCCGGCGACAAACAACCAGACGACGGCGCTGATCATTCGCGTCAGCATCTTCATCGCCCGGCGAGCTTCTTCTTCGAACTGCGGACTCAGGCGATGCAGTGCTTCCGGGACTGTGCCAGACTCCTCTGCGACGGAGACCATTTCGAGATACTCTTCGGGAAAGAGTCGACTCTTGGCGAGACTCTCCGTCAGGCTGGCACCTTCCATCACGTCAGAAGTAATAAACGGCGTCTGAGCGATGAACGCTCCGTTGCCTGTGGCTTTCAGGCTCCCCTGCAGACTGCGAGTTACCGGCATTCCGGTTTGCTGCGTCAGGTAGTACGACCAGGAGAAGCGAGCGATCGCGAACGATCTCATGCAATGTCCCAGCACCGGAACCAGCAACAGAAACGGATCGACGATCGCCTTGGCTTGAGCCGCTCGCTGAATTAACAGCCAGACGGCATAACCGGCGGCGAACGTTCCAAACGTACCCATGAGCCAGATCGTCGCACCCGTGGTTCCGGAAAGTCCAAACACGAGAAACGACATCGAATCGTTGCCAGTCGATTCAGCGATGACTCCGAGAATCAGAATGAGCAGTGCGATGACAAAGATCGCGGCGACTAATTGAAACACTGGCCAGATCATGGAGCCAATGAATTCTTTCTTCATGCGGATGTTGGTTTCATAGTGATCGGCAAGGTGCTTCAGCACTTCGGGCAGTGCCCCGGACTCTTCGGCCATCTCGACCATCTCAAGAAACAACACCGGGAAGAAGTGTCCGTGCTGCTTCAGAGCTGTTGAGATATCAGTCCCTTCCTGAATGGCGTCTGCCACTTCGCCCAGCACTTTTTTTGTGGGACCGTGCATCGACTTCTTCGATGAAATCTCGATCGCCTTACGAATCTGGATTCCCGACTCAAGCATCGTCGCCAGCGACCTCGAAATGATCGCCAGAGTCTTCGGCGGAACTCGGGACGCAAACAACATGGCGTGTCTTTCCGGGTCGAGATTCCTGGGAACGTGTGGCGGCAGCGGCAGCGACGTGAAAATCGGTCGCCAGGTTCTTCAATCGTCAATGCTCCACCCGCCAAGTGTGACGGTGACTCGTGTTTGCATTTGACGGAGGATCGCAACCGACAGCAGTGGCGAGAACTCATCCGGTTGCGTCAACAGTTCGATCAGCTTGTACCGCAGAATCGGATCTCCGCGCAGGATCACGATGTCCATCGTCTCCCCTTCGTCATGATCTCCGACAATGCCAATCAGATCATCCGGCTGGCGGACGGCTTTGCCGGCAATTTCGACAACAATGTCTCCCACCCGCATCTCAGCGTTACCAGCAGCCGAATCGGGCCGAACCATCGAAACTGCACATCCCAGCGTGTCCTGTCGAGTGCCGACTCCCAGCATTGCTCGACCACGATTCTGAAACACAACATCGGGCAGTTCATTCTGAAGGTCCCTGATGCCTTCATCCGAAAGCGAGTGTCCTCCCACCAGGTAGACTGTCTGCAGCGTCTTCAGCCTCGCTAAGTGTTTCAGACCTTCGTCTCCGCCCTTCCAGTGTTTGCCAATGGCTGCCGCCTGCGCCCATCCCTGTTCGGGTCGTATCTGCTCTCCGTTAATTGTCACGGGAAAATCTTTCTGCATCTGCACCTGACCACCCAGTCGGCGAATCTCGGCGATTGCTCGCCGCTGCGTCACCGTAAACTGATTGTCGTCGAGTGCCTGAGCAGCCTTCCGGGCGACAGCTGGCGACTTAGATTCGGCCATCAGGCGTTTCAGGCTGGACTCAGCGGAATCAAACGCCGCCTCATCATCCGAGAGGTACAACGTCTCGAGAATCGAGACGGCTCGCAATCCTCCTTCCAGATGTTCCTGCAACGCGACGGCGGTGATCGACTCGACGACAGCAGCGCCCAGTTGAGACAGTTTTCGTGTCGCCGCTTCCCGCACCACAAACTGGTCATCGGTCAGTTGAGTGGCGAGTTGTTTGACGTCTGCAACCGGGATATCAACTTGAATCGGAGTGACCGTTGTTTCCGGCGGCCTGCTACTTTCGTTGTCGTCGCTCGCGATCAGAGGCGAGCTCCGAGAGAGGACCAGGGTCAGTGCGAAACTCACCAGGTAGCTTTTGATTTGAATCATGCGGTCCCTGCTTCTCGATCTTCGACATGTGTCAAACGCTTCAACAATCGGGATGATCGTGTCACATTCTCCGGACAGACACTAGAGCGAGATACCAGAATCACGCGCCTTTCGCCCTATTGACGCCGCCAGGACGCGAATCATCGATCGGAATCTACTCCAACTTCACGTTTGCCCGATGTCCTGCTGAACGGTCAAGTCGCCCCAGTGCGAATCACTTTGTCCGTGGCAGTCACAGCTTTCACGTGCCATTATGCAAGGCCTTGTGTCCCGGATCTCCATTGAAACACGTCGAATCGCGCGGTTTCACGCATCCTGAAGACTGAAGTTTCATGCCTGCTAACGACTTGCCACCAAACCCGCTGTTCAAACTTGTCGTCGTGGTCAGCGCGGCTTTTGTGCTGACAATTCTATTGATGATCGTGACCGCTCTTTCTTCCATCGAATCGCGGCTGGTGAGGTTTTTTGACGGCCACGGATTGAAACTGATTGGCGTCGAAGTGGTGCTGATTCTAGGTAGCTCCATCGCCGCCATGTGGATTGACGGAAGGCGAACCACTTTCAGACAGATCAACGAGGTGGCTGAAAACGAACCAGCAACGGACTCCGGACCAGAAGCGACGGCTTCGAAGCGGACGGAAGTCTCGCCCACCAACGACGAAAGCTGTCACACCGGGGAAGTGCACGCGCCGCCAGTTGAGTAAAACCCTTTGGCTTTCGTCGAGAACGATCTCTCGCAGGCGTTGCTGGTGGTTTGCGACCTGACTTAAGTCGATCGGCACCCTGTGCGGAAGATTCCCAGAAGCTTCGTTTCGAATTTGCGGTTTGTGTCGGAGCCCTGGCGTCGATTGAATGTGCTGGTTGACCGGGTCGATAGACAGGGCATGATCGATCTCGAACTGCAACTTGTACGTGAAAATCCATCCTGGTTAGCCGTTCTGCAGGCTTACCGTACGGCTCAGGCAGAACTTCTGACCACGCAGGCTGAGGCCGCCGGGCAATCGTTACAGACCGAAAAGTCATCAGCCGGAAACTCAACGAAAGACGACCGGCCAGATGCGGACGCATCAAACGTTGACACGCTCCCGAACGCCGACACGTCAATCGATGACGAAGACTCGATCGACAGTAACGAGAGCCCTTCGACGAGCAAGCGAGCGTCTCGCTGGGTGCAGCGGCTCTCGAAATTGCAGGGCATCGAGTCCGTAGAATTGTCGAAAATTCATGGTCGACTGATTGCCTATGATCTTCTCAAATGTGATCTGGTCGGCCAGTCGGCCGGGATGGTGTACCAACTGACTTCCAGCGGAAAGGAAGTCCTCGCTCGACTGTGTGATGAGCAACTTGCGTCAGCAGCGTAGGCAGTCTGTCCGAATTCCCTCACAGAGAAGCTCGAAGCGCCAGCGAGCGCATCCTGAGCTCACCATACCCACTCGCGGTCGCTTGGAGCTTGTGTGTTGCCAGCGATTCGTTCTTCAGATATCTGGTGAGCGCATCTATCGCTTGAAGATCGGCAGGTAGTTGTTCGGCATCTGCAGGATGATGCACGACATCGCCGTGGCGTACTCATTGGAGAACGTCAGGTCGGACCAGCTTCCGTCTTTTTGCTGGTCGCTGAGCAGTTGGTCTCGTATTCGTGGAAACCAGCGGTTCCAGTTTTCTCCGCCGGCCTGGTACTGAGCCTGCACGGCGTAGTAATGACCATAGTAGTAGTGCGGGTCGATTAACCCTCCGGGTCGGTGCCGTTCCAGATAGTTAAGTGCTCGACCGATCTCCGGGCCGTCGTAGACTCCGGCGCTGTAAAGCGCGACAAGTCCCGCGGCTGAACGTGCAAACTGACTGCTGCTTCGCCTTACCAGTTGATACCGGAAACCGCCGTCGTCGTTCTGGCACTGCTTGACGTACTCGACGCAACGGTCGACGACATCTTTCGGTACGAACAACCCGCAGTTTCGAGCGGCTCGCAGCGCCATGATCTGGCAGACGGTGACGGAGACGTCGGCTTCGCTGGGTTCGTTTTCGTAACGCCAGCCACCCTCTTTGTTCTGGCAGGAAATAATCAATCGCACGGCCTTTTCGAGATTCTCGCGAACGTCCTTGCGAGGCGACATTCCGTAGACCTCGGCCAGGTAAAGTGTCGCGAAGCCATGCCCGTACATTGGTCCGTGAGACTGCCCGACCGGCACATTGATATAGCCACTCGATCGGCAGGAGCCCAGGACGAAGTCGGTCGCCCTCTGAATCTGCACGCCGTAAGGCCCACGACCTGGACTACTGCCCGACGACAGCCAGGCCATGCCGGCCAGCGAGATGACAGCCACGTTGCGACCGTAACCGCGCCTGACTCCGAAAGCGCCGTCGTCATTCTGCCGAACGGATAACCACTTCAGTCCCTGATCAACCTGTGCAAGAGTCTCAGGAGTCAGGAAACGAACACCGCTGGTCTCAACGGTCTCTGGAACTTTTGGATCGGCAACAGCGAAAGTCGGGCCTTGTCCGACGACAAACCCTGCCACGGCGAGCATTGCGAACAGTTTCGACGCCGAGTGATAAAACATGACTCTGCTCAAACGATGAGAAAGGGATCAGGCGAACGGCATGTTAACAGCGTTTGTGCGATTCCGGAGGCGGCGGGTTCAGGGACAGTTTGCGGAACCATCGCGATCCATTGTTTCGGCAGTCGATCTCTCTAACATAACTGCCCGGAAAAAAGCCCTGCCGATTGCGTCACTCTCGACCGATCGCTTCTCCGAAATAGAGCGGAAGGAAAACTCCATGTTGCACACTCGACGATTCGCTTTGATGTGGCTGATGGCGGCTGCCGTTGTGTTGCCGACCTTGAATTCTTCGATGGCGTACGCCCAGGACGGTTGGGAATCCCTGTTCGACGGCAGGACGCTCGAAAACTGGGATGGCAATCCCGCCTTCTGGAGCGTCAAAGACGGAGCGATCACCGGACAGACCACCAAAGAGAATCCGACCAAGGGCAACACGTTCATCATCTGGCGAGGCGGCGAAGTTGGCGATTTTGAACTGAAGCTGCAGTACAGAATTGTCGGTGGGAATTCCGGAATTCAGTACCGCAGTTTCGAAGTGAAAGACAACAAGTGGGTCGTTGGTGGTTATCAGGGCGACTTCGAGGCGGGCGATACGTACTCGGGCATTCTTTACGGTGAGCGCTACCGAGGCATTCTCGCAAATCGCGGACAGAAGACGGTCATTGGGGAAGACGGTAAGCCCAAAGTCGTCGGGTCAGTTGGCGAGTCGAAAGAAATCCAGTCGAAGATCAAAAAGGAAGACTGGAACGACTACCTGATTGTTGCCAGGGGTAACAACTTCAAACACTTCATCAACGGCGTCGCCACGATCGAATGCACGGACGAAGACGACGATGCTCGACCGACGGGAATCCTCGCTTTGCAGTTGCACGCCGGTCCTCCAATGATCGTGCAGTTTCGCAACATTCTGATCAAGCAGGCCGCCGGAAAGAGAACGGCAGCGACTGATGAACTGCTAAAAAAAAAACGGGACGTAGCGAGAGCTGATTCGAAAGGCGATCAACCCGGCAGCGGTTTTGCCGGGTTGGCGTCCGTGGGTGACAACCCGTCCGGCAAACGCCGGGTCGCGTTTGTGGCCGGTAACCGCAGCCACGGTTATGGCTCGCACGAGCACAAGGCCGGCAGCATCCTGCTGGCCCGCTTGTTGCAGAAGGCGATGCCTGAATTCGGCACGGCTGTTTTTACCGACGGTTGGCCGAAAGAACCCAACGCACTCGATGGCTTTGACTGCATCGTGATGTACTGCGATGGCGGTGGCAGTCACATGGTCAATCCGCACCTCGATCAGGTCGACTCGTACGCGAAAGCGGGTGTGGGAGTCGTCTGCATCCATTACGGAGTCGAAGTCCCTGCCGACCCAGCCGGGAAGAAATTTCTCGACTGGATCGGCGGTTACTTCGAGGCTCACTGGTCGGTCAATCCGCACTGGACAGCGAACTACACAAAGTTTCCGAAGCATCCGATCACGCAGGGCGTAAAGCCGTTCGCCGTCAACGACGAGTGGTACTACCACATGCGTTTTCGCTCGGACATGCAGGGCGTGACGCCGATCCTGACCGACATGCCGCCAGCCAGCACACTGTCACGAGGTGACGGTGCTCACAGTGGAAACCCTGCCGTCCGAGCATCGGTGCTCGAACGCAAAGAGCCGCAACACATGGCGTGGGCAGCTGAGCGGGAAGACGGCGGTCGAGGCTTCGGCTTTACCGGCGGGCACAATCACTGGAACTGGGGCAACCCGAATTTCCGCAAGGTCGTGCTCAATGCGATTGTGTGGTGCTCCAAAGCTGATGTCCCGGCGGACGGTGTCGAGTCTCCCGAAGTCACGCTGGAAGACCTGCAGGCGGATCAGGATTACGAACCGAGTGGCAACTTCAACGCCGCCGGCATTCAGAAGCAGCTCGACGAGTGGAACGGTCGCGCTTCGCTGCCGCTGACTCCGGCCGCTGCGCCGAAACTGGAACCCAAAGCTGCCGATGCTCCTCAGGCTGCTGGTGACGGACTGCTGTTCCAAAGCCCGGTTATTTCAAAGCAGACCAAAGGGCACGCCGTTGAGGTCAACGTTGAACTGAAAGGCGCGAAGACGATCTGGCTCGTGGCGAGCGATGGAGGCGACGGTTTTGGCTGCGACTGGGCCAACTGGGTGAATCCGTCCTTTGTGGGCGCGTTTCAATCGGCCAGCCTGACCGAGCTGAAGTGGAAGTCGGCATCAACCGGCTTTGGCCAGGTGCATGTAAATAAGAATGCTGGCGGTCAGGCTCCGCGTGTTGATGGCAAGCCGGTTGAAAAGTGCATCGGAGTTCATGCGAACTCGGTGCTCGAGTATGACGTTCCAGAAGGCATGACTGGTTTTCACGCGACTGCGGCGCTCGACGATGGAGGCACGAATCAGGGCTGTGGTTCGACGGTAACGTTCGCGGTTTACTCGAAGAGGCCGGCTCTCAGTTCTATTGCTCCGGGCAGTGGTGCGAGTGAGAGTCGCAACGCGTCCGATGCATTGAGTCAGCTCGACATCGCGGAAGGACTCGACGCAACGCTGTTTGCATCGGAAGCTGCCGAGCCGGCCGTGTTGAGCATTTCGGCTATCGATATCGATCACAAAGGCCGCGTGTGGGTTTGCGAAGTCGTCAACTACCGACACCGCAAAGGCGAGCGTCCGGAAGGTGACCGAATTCTCGTGCTGGAAGACACGGACGCCGACGGCGTCGCCGACAGCCAGACGGTGTTCTATCAGGGCAACGAGGTCGATACGGCTCACGGAATCTGTGTGCTCGGCAAGCGAGTCATCGTTTCCGCCGGCGACAAAGTCATGAATTTCTGGGACGACAACGGCGACTCGAAGGCCGACCGTCACGACGTCATGTTTCAGGGCATCAGTGGGACTCAGCACGATCACGGCATTCACGCGTTCTCGTTCGGGCCGGACGGCAAGCTGTACTTCAACTTCGGAAACAGCGGGACCCAGATTCTTGACAAGGACGGAAAGCCGGTCGTCGATCTCGCCGGCAATGAAATCGTTGCTAACCGCAAGCCGTACCAGGAAGGCATGGCGTTCCGGTGCGATCTGGACGGCAGCCATGTCGAAACTCTCGGCTGGAATTTCCGCAACAACTGGGAACTGTGTGTCGACAGCTTCGGCACGATCTGGCAGAGCGATAACGACGACGACGGCCACCGCGGTGTTCGCATCAACTACGTGATGGAGTACGGCAATTACGGCTACAAGGACGAGTTCACTGGAGCCGGCTGGCGCGACGATCGGACAAACATCGAGTCCGAGATTCCGCTGCGACACTGGCACCTGAACGATCCGGGTGTGATGCCGAATCTGCTGCAGACCGGAGCCGGTGCTCCGACAGGCATCTGTCTTTACGAAGGCGATCTGCTGCCGGAAGTGTTCCGAGGTCAGATCATTCACTGCGATGCCGGTCCGAACGTTGTTCGCGCTTACCCGGTGAAGAATGACGGAGCGGGTTACTCGGCATGGATTCAGGATCTGCTCGTTGGAACTCGCGACAAGTGGTTCCGACCGTCGGACGTTGTGGTCGCTCCAGACGGTTCGCTGATCATTTCTGACTGGTACGACCCCGGCGTTGGTGGTCACCGCATGGGCGACGCCGAGAAAGGCCGGCTCTTCCGAGTTGCTCCGCCGAACTCGCCGTACAAAGCTCCGGCTTACGATTTCAGTTCGATCGATGGCGCGATCGTCGCGCTGCAGAGCCCGAATCTGGAAGCTCGATATCTCGCGTGGACGAAGCTGCACGCTGAAGGCGACAAGGCCGTGCCGGCTTTGACAAAACTCTTCAAAGAGAGCAGCAACCCGCGAGTTCGAGCCCGCGCTCTGTGGCTGCTCGGCAAGATGCACGACAGTGGCTGGAAGGCTGTCGCGCCGGCGATTTCCGACAGTGATGCGAACATTCGAATTCTCGGTCTGCGGCTCGCACGTCAGCTTTACCGTCCGTCTCCAGGCAGTCTCAATACGACAGCGTTGCGTGCGTTCATCGGACAGCTGAGTTCGGACTCGAACGCTCAGGTGAGGCGTGAATGTGCAGTCGCGTTGCACGAATTTCACGAATCGGGGGATCACTCAACACGTCACATCAGTGGCAAAGCGGACCTGTGGTCGAGGCTTGCGTTGCAGTACGACGGCAATGATCGCTGGTATCTGGAAGCTCTGGGAGTCGGAGCGGCCGCAGATTGGGACGCGTGTCTGAATGCGTACCAGGCGGCCGTGGAAAGCCTGCCAGATGCAAAGCAGCCATCGCGTGACGCGACGCTGGATATCATCTGGCGAAGCCGCAGCTCCCAGACTCCTCAACTTCTGGCGAATGCGATCACGACGGGTAATGCCGCGAACAGCGATCTGCCGCGAATCATGCGGTCGTTCGATTTTCAGAAGAGTGATGACAAAGAGTCAGTCCTGTTCGACCTGGCCTTCGGCTACGAGGGCAAAGGCGATCAGGAGCGAGCTAACTTCGTGAACGCCGAAGCGATCAAGCGACTTGGTAGCAATGTCAAGAGCAAGGACGGAGCACTCGCTGCCCTGAACAGGATGCTCGATCGACTGGCCGGCACGTCGCAGTTTACGACCCTCGTCGCGAAGTTCGAAATGGCGGACCGATATCCGGCACTGGTCGAACTGGCGATCGCTCACCCGAGCGACCAACTTGGCGTCGATGCGGTCAATGCGTTGATCGACAAGAAACAGTGGGAACTGATCTCGGCAGTGCTTAACGGCAACGACGAGAAGACGTCCCTCGCGATGGTTCAGGCACTGGCGGTCTCGGGCAATGGTGGAGCCGTTGGCATGCTGCTGCCGATCGTGCGGAATGCCGACAAGCCGGCAGAGTTGCGACGTCAGGCCACTCAAGCGGTCGGTGCGTCACGCAATGGGGCTCAGCGTCTGATCGACATGGCGGCGAAAAAAGAGATCGACGCCCAGTTGCTGCCGGCTGTCGCAGCGAGTCTGCATGCATCATCGGTGAAAGAGATTCGCGAGCAGGCTCAGAAACTCTTCCCGTTGCCGCCGAGCAAGGACGCAAGGCCTTTGCCGCCAATCAGCGAACTGATTGCCCGCCGAGGTGACGCGGCTCGTGGCCAGCAGCTCTTCGATACCACGGGCACCTGCTCGAAGTGCCACATCGTCAATAAGAGAGGCAAGGACGTCGGCCCGGATCTCTCTGAAATCGGGAAGAAACTCAGCCGGACGGCATTCTTCGAATCGATCCTCTTCCCAAGCGCCGGGATTGCTCATAACTACGAGATGTATTCCGTCGTCCTGAACGATGGCAACGTGGTCGCCGGGCTAATGACAAGTAATACCGATCAGGCGGTGACCATCCGGAACGCCGAGGGGATCAATCGAACAATTCCGACCGGCGAAGTCGACGAAATCGTCAAGCAGAAGATCTCGATTATGCCAGCCGATCTGCAGAAGCTGCTGACTGCGGACGATCTGGTGGACATCGTTGAATATCTGACGACTCTTCAGAAGGCCGCGTCGGCCACTGCGACAACAAAGACAGCAACTCCACAGGAGCGTCTTCAGACAAAGTTCGACGTGGAATTCAAGAGGACTCCATTGCAGGCTGCCATCGCGGTCGTCGGAAAGAACTGCGGCGTCGAAATCAGCATCGATGGGGACTCGCTGAAGTTCGAGGGATACACGAAGAACATGCCGGTGTCTCTCAAAGCGAATCAGGTCACGGGACTTGAGGCGTTCAAGCAGGTTATCAGCAGATTTCCACAGCTAACCATCGCCATCAACAATGCCGACGGGAAAATTGAACTAACCACGATGAATTCAGTGCAGAAGTCTGCTGCGGCGAAGACTGTTCTGGTCGCGGGCGCTCAGAAATAGTGGAGGAGTCTCTGGTGAGCAGAACGCTCGCGATTGGTGACATTCATGGTCACCTGAATGCGCTGGAGACGCTTGTTGACCTGGTTTCTCTGAAGCGCGAAGACACGCTCATTACTGTTGGTGATTACGTCGATCGAGGGCCGGACAGTGCGGGCGTGATTGACTGGCTGATTGCGAAATTCGAAGACGATCAGTTGATCCCGCTGCGTGGTAATCATGACATCATGATGCTCGACGCGCTGGACGGTGGAGCGTGGCAGACCAGCTGGCAGGCTATCGGTGGTGAGGCGACGCTGGAATCGTATCGGCGGCGAGGCATTGATCCGGAAGCCGACGGGTTTCCTGAGCGGCATCGCCGATTTATTGAATCAGACTGCGTGAAGTTTCACGTCGCGGATACGCACTTCTTCGTACACGCGAACGCGCATTACGGCCTGCCGTTTGATGAGCAGCCTGACTGGCTTGTGTACTGGCAAAAGTGGCTCGACCCGCCGCCACACGTATCGGGCAAAGTCATGGTTTGCGGCCATACCGCTCAGAAATCTGGTTGGCCACTGAGCATCGGGCATGCAGTCTGCATCGACACGTGGGTTTACGGCAAAGGCTGGCTCACGTGCCTGAATGTGGCGACGGGTGAGGTCTGGCAGGCTCGCGAGAGCGGAGAAACACGCACCGGCTGGCTCGACGAATTTCCCGACGGTGGTTAGCCGTCGATAATGCAGTCCGGCATTCGTTGCACTCGACCGTTGCTGTCGACGCAGGCCAGGACTGACGTCGCCGATGTCAGCAGCGTGTCACCTCGCCGCAGTTCGTACGCGTGTTCGAGTTTGGCCATTGAGGCTCGCGCGATCGTCGTGCGTAACGTCAGTTCGTCATCGTAGCGCGCTGGTGCCAGAAAGCGGCATTCCAGTTTCGTGACCACCAGAAACTGGCCGCTTTCTTCGATCTCCCGATAGTTGCCGCCGGATGCGCGAAAGAGTTCCGTGCGCCCCATCTCGAAGTACGTGAAATAGTTGGAGTGGTGCAGGTATCCCATAGGATCGGCTTCGACGTAACGAACTCGAATCTGAATCTCGTGCTCTTTTAACACAGCGGGCTTTCTTCGATGGTGGCTCAGAAAGACTCTGGCAACAATTCCTGGCAACTTGATTAGCCGCAGGGCTATAGCCCCGGTTACGAAGTGCGACTCGATCAACAACCGGACGCTAGCGCGTGCCGGCTCATTTCACCAGGAACGGTTGCCAGACTCATCTGAAAAGGAACGCAGAGTTGAGTGAGGCGAAAAACGCAGAGCAGCAGGAGAAGTGTCCGGCCTCTGCGTTCAACTCGACGGTCTTGTCGAACGAGAAACATGGTAGTCCGCCGTGGACGCTGTGATCCACCTCCGGCACCGTGTCAGTTTTCCGGTGGCGATGCAAACAGCGACTCGAAATCAAACTCAGCCACCGAACTGTGCTGACGATTTCGCACGTCGGCCTCCTCCACCAGTTTCGCCAGTTCTGGACTGACCAGGTCACGATGGTCCGCCAGCTGGATGGAAATCAGCTCGTGCGAATCTTCATACCTGCCGGCCAGCATCGCAAGTACCGCCTGTCCGGCGACGCCGTCTGCTTTCCAGCGGTTGTCATTCTCGCGAGCGAGTTCGTCAAAGTGTGCCAGCGAATCTTTGTACCGGCGGGCTTTCAGATGCAGGAGTCCCAGTTCGCGGTGCGCTTCCAGTACGGACTCTCGATGCTCAGGAAAGTGATCGATCACGGCCCGCCAGGCTTCTTCCAGACGTCCAGGTCGGGACGGTCCGGCCTTCAGCGAGTGGGCCACTTTCACTTGTGCCTGAGCCGTTGACTGAATCTCCACCGAAGTCGCTGCCGAAACTGGCGCGTCAAGTGGATTCGTTCTCCGCAGTTCACGTCCCGCGCCGCCGGCAATCAGCAACACCGCCAGACACCAGAGACTGTAGACCTTGAGCTGCCGAAAATTTGGTCTTAGTTCCTGCCAGATCCCCGCTGGCTCAGGAAGTTCCTGCTGTTGCCAGTCGCCGCCGGTCTCACCGGATTTTTCAATTCTCTTCAGTTCGGCCAGCACGGCACGTGCATCGGGAAACCGTTCGGCTCGATCCTTCGACATGAGGCGATTGATGAGCTGGATCAGCGACGGTGGCAGATCGGGACGCAATTTGCCGAGTGGTGCTGCGTGCTCGTTCAGATGTTTGTAAGCCAGTGCGAATGCTGTTTCAGCTCTGAATGGAGGATTCCCGGACAACAGGTGATAGAACGTGACGCCCATCGAATACAGATCGCTGCGAGCGTCGACGCTGGCGCCGTTGACCTGTTCGGGACTCATGTAGAGCGGCGTCCCCATCGTGATGCCCATTTGGGTCAGGTTGACGCGTTCTCCGCCGAGCGTCAGTTGGGCGAGTCCAAAGTCCGTCACTTTGGCGACCATGCGACGAGTCACCATGATGTTTTCCGGCTTGATGTCGCGATGCACAATTCCTGCCTGATGAGCCGCATGCAACGCCGAGCTGACCTGTTTCATCAGATGCATGGCAACGTGGGCTGTCGGCGGCTTCTTCTTCTGCAGGTATTGCCTCAGGTTCATGCCCTGAACGTATTCCTGCGCGATGTATTGCACGTTGTCCGCCTCACCAACCGCGAACACCTGGACGATGTTGGGATGATTCAAACCGGCGGCCGCACGCGCTTCATGCTCGAATCGCTTCTGGTAAGTCTCATCGCCGCCAAAGTCAGACCGCATGACCTTGATGGCGACATTGCGTTTGAGAGAAATCTGCTCCGCGAGATAAACGGTCGCCATTCCACCGGCGCCAAGTCGCCGCAGCAGTCGAAATTCGCCCAGCGTACAATTACTCAGGTCAAGCGTCGCGCCGACGTGCGAGGTGGAAACCAGTGTCTGCGCCAGCGATGACTCGCCGGACATTTCGGCACCGGTATTCAGGTGGGATTGCGTTCCCGAAAGCGCAACCATGTGTGACTGCGTCGTCGCGACAACCTGCGGGGGCGAATTCGTCGGCGCCGTCGCGTTGTTCCGTTCGGCAAGTTCGAGTGTTGCGCGTTCGTGCATTTCCTGCAGCGCGGCCGCGGACAATTCGTCGGTTCTCGCCATGTCGGGCAATTTGCTTTCCGACGAACCCGGTCCGGACGACTGTTGGTCGCTCCGCCGCGCTGGCTTTTGTGAATCGGGAGATGAACCGGGGTTGGTCATCGAAATGCGGCCATCCAACATTCAACAGGTTTTCGCAAAGGTCCGGCGAAAACCAGGAAGTCCGCCAGCACCGTTACACACATTAATCATCATAGGTCTGAGTACTCATTGCGGCTACAGAAGGTTTCCGTGACGCCTGGAACGACGCGTTCGGATGCTGCAATCGGTGCGAACACTCCAGTTCCTGCTGTCACGGGTGGGGGCCTGTCGTTTCATGACAGACCGAACATTTCGACCTAATACGACGGGGTATCTTCTCCAACCTCTGAATGTGAACGCCGTGGAACGGCAGTCCCGAAAACTGTGACCTACTCCTTTATCAACGGAAATTCTCAGATGCGAGTTGGAAGCAACTCACTTACCGGAGGCATTCGAAATGAGATCGGTTCAAGACATTCGCAGTCATCTGTCACGTCGCGGGAGCATTGTGGTGCTCGCAGCAGTTTTCATGATTGTGATTCTTGCTTTCACGTCGTTCACGATCGACCTTGGTTACATCGTTCTGGTCGATCAGGAGCTTCAATCCGCCGTTGATGGTGCGGCACTCGCCGGAGCTCAGGAATTGCAGATCGCTCCAGACGGGGGGCATGATCAGGTCGTCAGCGCGGCCGTTGAGCTTGCCGGCCTGAACGAAGTGAACGGGGAGAGCCTTGCACTTCAGCCTGATAACGATGTGGAAATCGGTATCTGGGACGAGTTATCGGGGCAGTTTACTCCTTACACGGGAGCTAACCTGACACTGGCCAATGCGATCAGAGTTCGTGGCCAGCTGAACGGTGAACGACAGAATGCCATCAATCTCTTCTTCGCTCCAATTCTCGGCCAAAACACTCACGAGATGGGTTCGTCCGCCATCGCCGTGATTGGTCGGTCCCGAATCAGGGACGTCATGCTGGTCATTGACTGCTCTGGATCAATGTCGTCTTACAACCGGATGACAATGACTCGGGATGCAGCTCTGATCCTGATCGACGAACTCGGAGAAGACGATCGCCTGGGACTGGCTGTTTACAGTTATCCAATCCTGATCGGTAGCGACGACGGCAACGGAAACGGTAGCGGTGCGGGAGTTGGTCGTGGACAGGCCAGTACAAATGCAAATCATGCCAGCGGCAATCGCATCGCCAGTCTGATCAGCATTAGCGATGGGATCTCGGCAAGTCCCGGCAACGGCAACGGCAACGGGAACAGGAACAGGAACAGGAACGGCAACGGCAACGGCAACGGCAACGGGAACGGAAACAGGAACGGAAACGGGA
>JAQBWV010000065.1 GCA_027624335.1 Planctomycetota bacterium | reverse complement strand
AGCAGCAAGAAGCACGGCTCATCGAAGAAGCACGGCAGCAGCAGAAAAGCTAGTGGGAAGAAAGGCAAAAGATAATCAGCACGGCAGACCAGTCCGCGTCGTGTGTTTGCTGCGGCAGTCTGCCTGAGTCCTTGAAACCGCTTAAAACGGTGCATCGGTGATTCCGATGCGCCGTTTTCTGTTTTGGGCTGACCACAGGACTAATATTGTCGGGAACGATCAACCGGGACTATTCTGTGGCCCCTTCCTGATCGCATCTCGCGATTTCACCAGCACTTCCAGCAACAAATCCTCATTTGCCTCCCTCACCCCGGACACAATCTCGGAGCAGCTGCGCGCGAAACTCCAGCTCTCCCGGACTTCTGGTCCTGTCGCTGATCGCGCTGTCTGGTTTCGTCGGGTGCGTTAACTGTGCCCACGAAGTCGCAACAGTCGTGCGCGCACAGGGGCCTGTCGAAGCGTACTCCCATGACAGACAGCGGTTCGACTTCGAGCGACAGGATTCATCCGGCATCCAACCGCTGCCATCGGGTAACTCGCTGCCAACGGCGCAGCGCCCGGTCCAGGCGACAGACCTCCCGGCACGTCCGATCCTGTTACGCGATGCAATCGCAATGGCGCTCTCCCGATCAGACGTCGTCCGAGTGCTGAGTGGAGGTGTGCGAATAGCTCCAATCACCGGTTACGACACGCAGATTTCGGAAACGACTGTGACTGGCGAGCTAGGTACCTTTGACCCAAGGTTCAATGCTGCCTTCGAAGGTTCCCGGATTGACAATCCACCGAGTTCCTTCTTCGGGCCCGGCATCTCGACCAACACCCTTCGCCGCGAAGTGGACGTGTCGGCCGAAATCAGTCGAACGTGGTCGACTGGGACCACAACGAGTTTCGGATACGCTCCGCCATTGGCCTACCTTTACTTGCCGCAAGTGCAATCCGGGTTGAATCCCGCGTATTCAGCCGAGTTCTTGCTGAAGGTCGAACAGCCGCTGCTTCGAGGAGCATGGAAACCGATCAATCTCGCACCGATTCACATCGCGCAGACTCGGGTCGACCAGACTCGCTGGGAAACACAACAGTCGATTCAGCAGCAGGTCCGCAGCGTCGAAGAAGCGTACTGGCAACTCAACGCTGCTTATGTCGAACTTCAGGCTGTTCAGAACGTGATCCCGCTTGCGGAAGAAACGGTCCGGATCGAAAAGCTGCGCATGCAGGCGGAACAGTCGATTTACAGCGATGTCGCACGTGTCGAAGTTCAGTTGGAGCAGTTGCGACAACGGTATCTGGACGCGTGGCTCGAAGCGCGTCGGCGCGAGTATCAACTGAGACAACTGATCGGCATGGACGTTCGCGATGGAACTGAGCTTCTGCCAGCTGACGCTCCGCAGCAAAGTCCCCCCAATGTTGATTTCGATGACGTGGTTGCTGTGGCGATGCGGGATCGCCCCGATCTGAATCAACGTCGGCTGGGTCTCCAGATTCGTGAGCAGGAATTGCTTCTGGCGGAGAATCGAACCAGGCCACAATTGAACGCGATCGCCGCGTACCGAGTCTCGGGACTCAGCGATCGACTGAGTCGCTCATTCGATCAGGCAGGCACCTTCGACTACGAAGACTGGACTCTGGGATTGTCGTTTGCAGTTCCTTTGAGAAACAGAACGGCAAATTCAGAATTCGATGCGAGCAATATCCGGCTGATGCGTGACCGCGCCGTGCTTTCGGCCTACGAGAAGCAGGTCGTCTTTGACCTGGCAATGGTTGTTTCGGAAGTCAACAGCACCTGGCGCCAGTACGAAAGCGCCCATCGACAACTCGTGATGACCGCCCAATGGCTCCGCGTCGCCCGCGTTCGCTACGCGAATCCGCCCGACGCGGGTGAACGACAGGACTGGCTGCTGCTCGCGTTGCGTGATTATCAGTCGGCCATTGACGCGCACGTTCGAGCGGTAACTCAGGCAGGACGATCGCTTGCTCAGTACAACGTTGTGCTTGCCAGGCTGGAAGAGCAGCAGGGAGTCAACCTGGACCGGTGGAAAATCCGACTCGACACCGGCGAGGGTAACGACATCTCACCGCCTGAAATCGAGCAGTTCAGCATGCCTGGCTACACGTCCACGGCGTCAGGTGCGATTCGGCAGGCGGATTCAATCACGCCAGTATCGGCGGTGACTGGCTCACTCCAGATCGCAACTCAACCGATGACAGCAGTAGTAACGCAGCCAGCAGTCAGACAGTTTCCGGAGTTTTCTTTCCAGCCTGGATACGCAACCTCGTCAGACACTGGTCGCAGTTCCGCCAATCAGTGAATCACTTGATTCACTCGTGCCCCGGTAAAGTGCGGCTCCACGTTGTACCGGGAAACATTACCACCAGAATTCGGTGCGGATATAACCCAGCATCGTGGCGCCCACCGACTTGCCAAGAGTCCTTGAACCACGCACCACACGTCCGAATCCCGTCATTCCAGAACTGAGCTGCTGCTGCCCGTTCTCTAGCTGACAGTGGACAATCAGAACATTGTTCAATGACTCCGGCATTCTGACTGTCGCTGGAGCAACACGCTCGACGGATGCTCGAATCGTTTCCATCGGCAGCGCGCGGGCCTTCAGAATCACAGACTGGCCCGGGACGATTCCCACCGCGTGATCCTCGTCGACCGCCAGTTCCACGCGTGTCATCGATCCATCTTCAATCGCACAGATAGGAATGCCTTGAACAGCCAGCAGTCCGATTTTTTCACGAAATCGAGGCGTCGCGATCACGCCGCTCGCCGGAGCCCGCACAATCAGTTGCTCCTTCTGCGATTCCAGATAGGCCAGCTCCTTGAGGATGCGTTCTCGCCGAGCCTCTTCTGCAGCGATCACTTCCGGACGTGTCCCTGCCAGCTGCAGGCTTAGGTCCGACTGAGCTTCGGCCAGGGATTGTTCACGACGAGCGAGTTCGTCATCCGCGATACGCGTGCCGTTGAGTTGTCGAGCCTGCAACTCTGCCTGAGCCTGCAGCTGCTGTCCCTGCAGAAGCTGCAGGTTTGTCTTCTGCGCCTGCAACTGCGCTCCTGCCAGCGCACCTTGTCCATGCAACCATTCGGAACGTTCCAATGACTTTCTGGCCGCTTCGGTCTGAAGTTCCGCCTGCTTCACACGTGCCTTGTCAACAACGATCTGCTGCTGAAGTTCGCGTTTGGCGTGCCCAACATCGATTCGTCCCTGTTCACACCAGGCCGTCAGCCGCTCGATCCGTTTCCGTTGTTCGACGATCTCTTCAGGACGCGTGCCCAGCGTGAGTTGCGTCAGGCTGGCTTCTGATTCGCGCAGCTCGGACTGTTTAGTCGCAAGGTTCGCGGTCAGGTCCGGCGATGCCAGTTCGACGAGAATATCGCCGGCAGCCACTTCGGCACCTTCGTCCACGTGAATTCTGGCAATGAATCCAGTAACGGGGGCAGGAACTTCGAATCGTTTAGCCGGGCGGACTTCAAAGTTCCCGGTCGCGTAATGCGGAACAGGAATCACGAACGGCACCAGCAGGACGGCTGCCACGCCGGTTACCCAGATCATCGTTCGGGTCTTTCGCTCTTTGATCATGGTCGCACACTCGCTTTTGAAGAGTCCTTTGAAGATGCGTCGCAGTGCGAACGCCATCAGCAGCAGCAGAAACGCCGAACCAACCAGCCCGAATTCTTTGCCGACGTACGCCAGCAGTCGCACGAAGATCATGTCCAGAAAGAAAATGGCGAAGCACCAGCTCATGATTCCGTATGTGAGCAGGGCTCGCGAATGCTGCTGCCCCTGCGGCTTCGACGCTCCCCACAGCAGCCAGCGAAGATGCTCCATCCAGTAGTTGTGAGCACGCTTCCGCAGATTCGGGATCGTCAGCCAGTCGCTGACCATGTAGTAGCCGTCAAGTCGCAGGAGCGGATTGAAGTTGAGCAGCCCTCGACCACCGCACACGGCCTGAGTGACAAATGCCAGATGATTCAGGAAACAGTCCTGCACCGTGATCCGCCAGACAAAGACCGACAACGCCCACAGGCACAGGTCGCAGTAACCACCGGCTGCCGTAATCAGTAACCGGCGGCGACGCTCGGGAATCAGCCACGCGTCCGACACGTTGCAGTACAGACACGGAATAAAAAACATGAAGAGTACGCCAGTGTCGTGGACTTCGCCTCCAAAATGCCGACAGGTCAGCCCGTGGGCAAACTCGTGCAGCACCGTCGCGAAGATAATCGTTCCCCACACGACGGCGATCGTTTCCCACCTCATCGCCAGAGAAAACGACGAGGCAAAGGCGCTTCCGTTCATGCACACGATCGAAAACGCAAACAGTACCGTCAGTGCCGAGACCGCCAGAAACGACTTCGTCCAGACCCATCGAATCTTTGGTTCCAGCCAGCAGAACAGTTGGTGCGGATCAAACACTGGGACTCGGTAGAAGAGCACGCTCTGCTTCTGGCCGGACAGTTCGTCGTCCTCATCGTCGTCGTCGGTTGAGGATGTTCGCGACTTACTGGACGACCTGGATTTGCTGGATGATCGCGATTTGCTCGATGACCGGGACTTGGATTTGCTTTCGGAACGTGACAGGGACTTACCATCGGTGTCTTCGAGCAGTCCACGCGAACGTACGATTTCCAGAAACTCATCGATCTCCTGATCAGTAAGCGACTCGCCAAATTCCGTTTCGAACGCGCGGCACAGATCGTCAGCCGTTGTTGAGCCGTCCAGTTGTCGCAGCAGAAAATGCTCCGCCGGGCCGACACTGAAATACTCACGGCGCGCAGGAACCTTAATGACGACTTCATCATCTGAAATCTGCCGGATAACCAGATCATCCCGGCGAGCCGGAAGTGTCACGGTCTGAGTCACGACGTTCCTACTCGGTTGGTAGCCATCATATCCGTCGAATCAGCAGCCAGCTTCGACGGTTTCCCGTTGCTCGACGCCAGTTCGACCGGCATCGAGATCAGCCAGAATCGTGTCGATATCCGGTCCTGATTTGGTGACAAGTCGGCTTTCCTCTTCGGAAAGGATGTGAACGTGGTACGGCAGCCCGTCTCGCAGACAGCGTGCAGCTCGATGGTGTCCGTCAATGACGACATGCCCATGCAGCACGTTGCCGTCCGGTTCCGGATACCAGATATGAGCGATGATTCCTGGATACTTCGGATTCACGTGGTCGACGTGTTCCGGGTAAATCCGGCAGATATCAACGCTGTACACGACATCGTCGTGGTCGAGTTCGATCGGCTCGCGACCGTCCCCGACAATCTCTCGCGCCAGATCGACATCGAAGTTGAAGATGTTGCCCATGAACCGAAACGACTCCGGTCCGGAGCTACAGTGCCTGCACTTCTTTTTTGACTTTTCCTTCTTCTGCTTCCGGCGTTTCTTTGAATCTTTGTCTCGAGCCATGCGGTCGCCTTTCGAGGTGTCTGCTGGATTGTCCATACCACCAGGAAAGCCTGGGTCACAAAACGGCGTCGGTCTGGTTTGATGCCTTGTCATCAGCGAAACACTGACGGTCACCATTCGGTGTGTCACGTAAGACAGATTGGGAGAACTTCCGACTCGGCCGAGGAATAGCGTCCCCGCGTGTAAAACCTGAACAATGATCACAACGTGTTAGAACGGAGTAACACCGAACACTCGAAGGCCATCAGGTCTAATATTGCGAGTTCTACTCGATCGTTCGACTCAACCTGTCATCTAGTGCTGACAATGTCAGTTCGCAAAGACGCCGCCCTCAGGACTCAACCGGATTGAGTCATATCAGTCAGTCCTGATAGTCTTTCGAGATTCGACTTTCGACTTTAGAGACACGACCGTACTCAAAGGGTCTGCATGACACTCCGCCGCCCGTTGCTACTCGCTTGCCTCGCCGTACTCACGACATGTGCGCTGGGCGGGACTCTAGAGTCGAAGACCGTTGCAGCGTCCAGCGAACAAAACCAGTCGCTCCGAATATCGCCGAATCCCGTTCTGCTGAACTCGGCCAACCGACGACAACAGATTCTGATTACTTTTGTAAAGGGCGATCGCGAGATCGACGTCACTCGTGAAGCGACGATCGCTCTCTCTTCGCATGACAGCGCCACGCTGGTCGGTTCCGTGGTGTCAGCAAATCGCGATGGACGCGAGGAACTCTCGATTCGCTATGGCGACGAGTTCTTGCAGATTCCCGTGCTGATTGAAAATGTGTCGTCGATTCATTCCGTCCATTTTGTAAACGATGTGGTGCCGTTGTTTTCGAAACTCGGTTGCAACAGTGGCGGGTGTCACGGAAAAGCTTCGGGACAGAACGGGTTCAAGCTATCAGTGTTCGGCTTCGATCCGCAGGCAGACTTCTCAGCCCTCAGTCGAGAATCGCGAGGCCGGCGCGTCTTCACCGGCGATCCTGAAAACAGTCTGCTCATCCTCAAGGCGATCGGGTTGAGTGCTCACGGCGGTGGTCGGCGCTGCAAGCCCGACTCTCCCGATCACAAACTGCTCAGCGACTGGATTCGCCAGGGCATGCCCTGGGGAGACGACTCGGCGCCGACAGTCACTTCGGTTCGCGTCGAACCGAGTGATCGCGTTCTCGGTCGCTCCGCGGATCAACAGTTGCTGGTCACCGCTGTTTACTCGGATGGCTCGACAAGAGACGTGACCGACGCGGCGGCGTACAGCACAAATTCACCGGTGGTGGCGGACGTCGATCCCGGCGGACTCGTTCACACCGGCACGGTGCCTGGTCCGGCAGCGATCACTGTCAATTACATGGGGCGGGTCGCGGTCGCGCGGATTCTCGTTCCGCAGCTCGTTCCGGACGGATCGTTTCCTGAACTACCTGCCAACCCGATTGATCACACGGTCTGGCGAGAGCTGCAACGCCTGGGAATTCTCCCGTCTGAACTGTGCGACGACTCGACGTTTCTGCGTCGCACGAGTCTTCGTGTTCTCGGTCGGTTGCCGACACCCGAGGAAGTACGAACGTTTCTCGGTGACGCCACGTCCGAAAAACGCAGTCGTACGATCGACGCATTTCTTGAACGCGAAGAGTTTGCAGATTTCCAGGCACTCCAATGGGCGGACATTCTGCTCGTCGATCGAGTTTCGCTGGGCGAGCGTGGGGCTTACGAATTCCACCAGTGGTTACGCAATCAGATCGCCGTCAACCGACCTTACGACGAGTGGGTTCGCGAGTTGCTGACTGCGACGGGCGTTTCCGGCAAGTACGGGCCCGTCAATTTTTACCGAGCCATGCGAACGCCGGACGAACTTACACGCGGCGTCAGTCAGGCGTTCCTCGGCATTCGCATGGACTGCGCGCAGTGCCATCATCACCCGTTCGAGAAGTGGGGCCAGGAAGATTTCTATGGGATGTCCGGTTTCTTCAACGGGCTCCAGCAGAAGAAACTTTCGGACACTCGCGAGCTGGTTTTTCACGCCGGCTACCGTCCGACGAAGATGCCACAAACCGACATTGTCGTCGTCACGCGTCCGCCTGGCGGAGAGCCGATCGACACGACAGCCGCCGATCCTCGCGTGCAGCTGGCCGAGTGGATGACTGCTCCGGAAAATCCAATGTTTGCGAGGCTGGTTGCCAATCGACTGTGGAAGCAGTTCCTGGGACGAGGTCTGGTCGATCCCGTCGACGATCTGCGGTCCACGAATCCTGCGTCGAACGAGCCGCTGCTGAATTACCTTACGCAGCAGGTCATCGAACACAGCTTCAATCTTAAAGCTGTCATGCGATTGATCCTGAACTCGCAGGCGTACCAGCTTTCCAGCAAATCCAACGAGTCCAACCTGCGCGATGAACAGAACTTCTCGCACTACCTCGAAGAGCGACTTCCGGCAGAAGTCCTGCTCGACGCGATCTGCGACGTGACTGGCGTCGTAGAAAACTTCCCCGGTATGCCGGTCGGGACGCGGGCGATCCAGGTATGGGACAACCGCTTCCCGTCGTACTTCCTCGACACGTTTGGACGCTCCGCGCGGCAGTCACCGTGTGAATGCGGAAAGTCAGGTGCGCCGACGATGTCGCAGGCGCTGCACCTGATGAACGCACCGGAGATTTCCGCCAGGCTGTCGTCAAAACAAGGTCGACTTACAATGCTCAACGCGAGCGAGATGTCGCCCGACGAAATCCTCAACGAGTTAGCGCTTGCCGCCTGGGGTCGGCTGCCCAATGATCGAGAACGAAAAGCAGCGGCGAGGATCTTCTCGCAAAGTGATCGACGCCAGGCGTGCGAAGATCTGATGTGGGCGATGCTCAATTCCTATGACTTTCTGTTTGTTCGTTGAAAGCAACCAGTCAGGTCAGGCTCTGCCTGACTGAGTCGCGAACTGCAAAGTGATGACCACGAATTCCAACGCCGACACTTCAGGCCAACCTCGTCAGACAGAACCTGACCTACGGAAAGATACGCGAGATGAACTTGTCCCGACGTGAGATGCTGAAACTCGGCTCGATTGCCGGGCTGAGCATGGCCGAGATTCTGCATCTGCAGAAAATCGCCCCCGCTGCGGATGCGAAGTCACGTGACGATATCAACTGTATCTTCCTCTTCATTGTCGGAGGCATGCCTCATCAGGACATGTGGGATTTGAAACCGCACGCGCCGCAGGGAATCCGAGGCGACTTCGACCCGATCAGCACAACAGTTCCTGGCATCCAACTGGGAGACGTCATTCCTCAAACGGCGACGGTCGCTGACAAGTTCGCAATTCTGCGCAGCATGACTCATTCGGACTCCGACCACGGTCGCGGCTTTCACACGATGATGACCGGGAAGAAGCCCGGCCCCGGCGACTTCAACGGCAACAACAAGAACAACAACGATCACCCGTGTGTCGGGTCAATGGTGGCAAAGCTCGGAAAGCCAGGAGCGTTGCCTCCGTACATCTCGCTCCCCAACTTCCTGAACAGCGGCGGACCGTCATTCCTTGGGCCGAGCTTTGGCCCCTTCACGATCGAAGCCGACCCCGCCGCACCCGAGTTCGCCGTGCGAGACATCACGCTGCCGACCTCGGTAACCGACGATCGCAGTCGCCGACGTCAGGACGCACTTAAAGCGTTCAACCAGTTCGAAGGCGGAGCGGAACGAGCCGGCCGTCAGGTCCAGGCTCTCGACCAGTTCTATCAGAAGGCCGCGAACCTGATGACCTCGCAGAAAGCCAAAGAGGCTTTCGACATCACGCGCGAACCGGAAGCGATGCGCGAGAAGTATGGCATGTCGAGCATTGGGCAATGTTGTCTGCTTGCTCGACGGATGGTCGAAGCTGGCTGCCGTTTCGTCAGTGTTGAAAACGGACACTGGGACACGCATCGAAAAAATACTTACAGCCTTCGCGAGTTGCTTTGCCCTTCGTTTGATCAAGCGGTTCCGGCGCTGCTCAACGATCTGTCGGATCGAGGCATGCTCGAAAAAACGCTGGTTGTAATCAGCACCGAGTTTGGCCGAACACCGCGGATCAACGATCTACTCGGAAGAGACCACTGGCCGAATGCCTTTTCAATCGTGATGGCGGGAGCAGGCATCCGGGGCGGGCAGGTCATCGGAGCCACCGACAGGATCGCCGGTGAAGTCGTCGACCGACCGATCACCGCGCCGGACATGGCCGCGACGATTCTCTACGCGTTGGGAATCGACCACGAACAGGTTCTGCACACCCCGCTTGGACGACCGGTTCCTCTGGCCGATGGCGGACGTCCTGTCTACGAGTTGTTCAGCTAGTCGGCAGGTCTGACTATTTACAACCACGAAAGACACCAAATACACGAAAACCAATGATGAATTTCTTTTCGTGTATTTGGTGTCTTTCGTGGTTCTATCTTTTTCCTGCTTATCAAGAAGGTTGTCGCTTTGAAGAGCCTCGTGAACAACGTGAGAAAGTTCGCCACTTGCGTTCTGGCCGTATCGCTCGTTTGTATTTTTAGTGACAGTGTTTTTGCTCAGCCAAAGCCGGGCTACGCACCTTCCAGCTCGCACATCTTTCCGGCAGGTGGACAACGAGGCACGACTGTCAAAGTGCGGGTCGGTGCTGAGTGCATTCCTCCGGGCACCGACTTTCTGGCGACGGGCGAAGGTCTTTCGACAGGCGGACGACTGACCGAGCAGGTCTTCGCCGAGGGCGAGAAAGCTCCGAAACGCGAGCCGACAATCACACCGATCACGTACCCTCGCGAGTGGGCTTCGGAGTTGACCATCGATTCGGAAGCGACGCTTGGACCTGCCTACTGGCGATTAAACTGTGCTCAGGGCGGCACCGGCTCGCGCCCGTTTCTGATCGGCGACCTGCCCGAGTTTATCGAAACCGAATCAAACTCGACGATTGAAAAGGCCGAACGGGTCAGGCTGCCGATCACGCTGAACGGTCAGATTTACGGCGAGCGCGATGTCGATTGCTTTCGCTTTATCGCCGAGGCCGGGCAGGTCATCTCGTGCGAAGTGATCGCCGGGCGAATTGGGTCGCGGCTGGATCCGGTCGTTGAGCTGCTCGATTCAAACGGGAGAAAAGTCGATACCGAACTGGCTCACGTGGGAACCGATCCGATTCTCGTCTTCTGGTCGCAGTCGACTGCTGAATACGTCCTGCGAGTTGCGAATGTGACGTTTGGGGGAGACCTCGCGCACGTTTACCGGATCAACATACGACCGGAACCGTTTCCGCTCTTGGTTCTGCCCGGCGGCGTCACAAGGGCAGCACTCGCGGCGAATGATCTTCGCGTTGTTTCGCTAACTGGAAGTCGCGGAGAGTCGGACGAGGCACTCGGACTGATCGTTCCACAGCAAGCATCCGACTGGAATCAGTGGACCGTGTTCGAGCCGCATCTGGGGCCGTTGACCCTCAGTATTGATGATCACCCGCCCGGACTCGAAGTGGAGCCGAACGACGATCGCAGCGCGCCTCAGGCGGTTGACAGCCCGACCGTTCTGTACGGTCAGTTCCGCTCGGCCACCGATCGTGACTGCTTCCGGATTTCGGCAAAGAAGGGCGAGCGTCTCAGAGTCGAGGCGTCCGCGTGGCCGCCCGGCACACCGACTCTTCCAGTCGTCTCGATCGTCGCCCCGGATGGAAAGTTGCTCAAAGAAGCCAGAACGGTTTCTTCCGACGATGGCGTTGCCGAAATTGTCTGGACGGCGAAAGAGGATGGCGACGTCCTCGTGCAACTGCAGGATCTGCGGCACGGATCGCGCGGCGGATTGGAGTTTGCGTGGCGACTTCTGATCGCGCCGGACGAGTCAGACTTCTCGCTCGAAGCCGAGACGGATTCGCTCATCGTCACACAGGGTCAGTCGTCGACGATCGAAGTGAAGGCACGTCGGCACGGCGAGATGAACAATGCCATCGAACTCGCATTCGAAGGGCTGCCGGAGGGTGTCACCGTCGAGGCTGCCGAGATCCCCAAAGGCAAAACTTCAACGAAGATCAAAGTCACCGCGACTCAGGATGTGCCATCGGCCAGCTTCGCACTGCGGGTTGTTGGCAAGGTGACTTCTGGTGAGACAACGATCGAGCGGGTTGCGAAGTTTCATCATCTCGGAGTCGACAGCGAGGGCGTCGCGGTCGGTTCTCCGACGACAGAAACGCTCCACCTTTCGGTGCAGTACAAGCCACTGTTTCGATTGTTCTGCGAAGAGGCTTATCTTTACGCCCATCGTGGTTCGGTCTTTCCCTACCCGATGGAAGTCGAACGGCTCAACGGGTTCGATGGCCTGATTCGCATCCAGCAGGGTGACCGCCAGAACCGCGATCTGGATGGTGTCGAGATATTCGACGCGGAGATCAAACCCGGCGAAACGACGACGATTCTGCCGATTTACCTCCCCGAAACGATGGCCATCAACGTGCAGTCGCAGTCGCAGTTGTACTCGCAGGCCTGGGCGACTTTCACGGACCCGCAAGGAAAGGAGCAGTCGGTGCTTGTACTCGCCGAGAAGCGCAACATGCTCCGCTCAATGCCCCCGGTTGTGAAGTTGAGATCGATCGACGAATTCATTTCGGCAGCTGAGGGCGAAACAGTTTCGTGCGGATTGCGGCTGCAAAGAACAACCAACTTCGACGGCCCGATGAAGGTCGAGCTACTCAGCCAATTTCCGGAAGTGTGTGTCGAAGCGGGAGCCGCCGTGTTCGACGCAGGTAAGGCTGAGACGACAATCCCTGTCAAAGTTGCGACGTCGAAAACGGACAGCCCAGTCATACTTCGCTTTCGAGCGACAGGGCAACTCAACGACCGAGTGCTGATTACGGAAACGACGGTCACGCTGATCGTTAAGTAGTCGTCGGATGCGTGGGAATGACGGTTGCCAGCCTGGACGTCACGGCGTGACAGACCCTCACAGGCTGACAGTCGCCGTTACAGGTATCGCAAGTCTTCGAACTCGGCCAGCGATTCGAAGTTTCGATAAAGGGTGATGAGCTACGTTTTCGAGGCGTCCCTTTCACGCTGGAAATGTTTACCGAGTTCTGACAACCCGGTACTCAAGTCTGAGTCCCGCTGGCTGGAGTTTCATGGAAATGCTGTCTCGAATTGTTCGTCGCGCCGCACGATTGATACTTCCCAAAGTCGAGGGCGGAGGTGAACTTGGCCAGCAGGTCGCTCTGGACGCACTCCCGTTTCGAGCCGAAACTGTCATTAAAGCGTTTCTCAACGGTTACTTTCCGATGCCAGGTCCGGATGGCGCAGTTCAGTGGCGAAACCCCGAGCAACGATGCCTCATCCCGATTAACGGTTTTCATGTTCCGAAAAATCTGCAACGGCTCGTCCGGCAGAAGAGGTTCGACATCAGAGTCAACACATGCTTTGAGGAAGTCATCCGAGGCTGTGCGGAGCGTCAGGAAACCTGGATCACGGACGACATCATTTCAGTCTACTGCGATCTGCATCGCCGAGGATTCGCACATTCAGTCGAGGCGTGGCAGGCCGGCGAACTCGTCGGAGGTCTGTATGGCACCTGCATTGGCCGGTTCTTCGCGACCGAAAGCCAGTTCCATCGTGTGCGGGATGCCAGCAAGGTTGCCTTTGTCGCCACCTTTGAAATCCTTCAGGCCGCTGGCTTTCTGATTCACGACGTGCAGTTCATGACGACCTATCTGGATCAGTTCGGAGCGACCGAAATGCCTCGCGACGAATTTCGAACACTTCAGATGGAAGCCATGCTGCATCGCGCCCGGTTTCGTCTTCCCGAAGCTGTTGTTGCATAGGGGAAGGCTGAGACAGTCACCGGTGAATAGTGGTCGAATCAATCCCCGCCCGACATCCGACCTGAAACCGCCGACTACTCACTTGCCCGTCAAACCACTGCGACACGTCAAATCGGAACTCGCGCAACCATAAAAATCGACATAGGTTACGTTTTCAGATGAGACCGTCATTCCGGTCATTGCCGCGATGTTTCGCCCAACTTGAATCTGCTTGACCGTGCTTTCAAACCGCTCCTAAGATGGCCCGTTAAACTGAAGTCGACGATCTCTCGCCGACGATGTCGATGAGAGTGCCCTGCGCGAACGGTTCGGAATGTGATTGACAGGGCCCATTTGAGCGACAAATCGCTTCTGCTGATGTCACTTTTTCCCCGTTCCCCGCGAGACTGGGCGAATGAACATACTTGGAAAAATTCTGCTGGGCCTGACGCTCCTGCTTGCCGGAGGTGCGATCTGGTCGACGACCAACGTGCTGCAGGTGCGCAACGAGTGGATCAACGAAGTCACGAAGAAGCGACTTGCCTACGAGAAGACTGCTCCTGATGTTGCCAGGGTCGAAAGCGAGCTGTTCGCCGCTCAGTCACAGTACGACCTGTTGCTGCAACAATGGGCCCCGATGATCGGTACAGGCATTGCCATCGCTCCGAATGGAAACGACGGGATTGTTCTGAACGGTGTGGGGCCGGCCTCGGGAATTCGCCAGGATCAGATCATTCACGTGTTCGGCCCAGGCGCGGGTGGAGGTTCCAACTACATCGGTCCATTCAAGGTGAATCTCGTCCAGGCTGGTCGCAGTGGTGCGGTCGCCGACTGGCCGCTGCGAAAGTTCGAAACGGATAACTGGAACCAGACATACATCTTTGGAAACGAGTGCCGTGTTTACGGATCCGTTCCGACGAACGCTCCTGAAACGCTTTTACGTTATCAGCAGGTGTTGCTGGCCAAGGATGAACTGCTGGCGGCCAAGACTGACTTGCGCGACGTTCGAGCGAAGGAAGTTGAAATCGCGAACGAGCACTTGAGTTACCGCAACGTCGAACTTCATGGTAACCCAAGCCTGCAGGCTGATCGCGGCGTCCTGCCGGATTACATGATCGACGGTCAGGTCAAGGCGATTGAGTCCCTCGACGAAGAACGCAACGTCACCGCATCCGAAGTCGCCGACCTGCGACATAAGCTCAAACTGATGTACGACGAGATCCGGGAAATCCAGAATCGGAACCGTCAGCTGGTTGCCACGCTGCCACAGAGCGACGACGTGGACGGGGCCGCCCCCTTAGCAGCCGGAAAATGAGTCTTCAATCGGCGGCGATTGAAGACTCAGAAGATTCGCAGTTGTCCTGGACGCGGTATTCCCAGGCGATGCGAAGGATCTCAACACGACTTTAGAGTCTTAAAGCGAAAGATACGCGCGCCGTGTGCACATCATTCGTGGCAGTCTCCCGGTCTTCTTTGGTTGTGGCAAACCGGCCACGCTGGAACAATCGTGATGATTCTTCACCGGGAAACACGTCCATCACATCCACAGTCAGAACTTCTCGCGAATCGAATCGTGGGCTAAGATCGTCAGCATCTGCTGCCGTCACGACGCTTCAGAAAGACCGCCCACTGCAGAGAGACTCGGCGTCTGATGCGATTTTCCTTCAGTTCGGCGGCATTCTCGTTCCACAGGATGGTAGTTTCGATGGGGATCCACAATCGCGACTATTTTCGTGACGACGCGCCTCGCGTTGAGATGCGGTCGTCCGGTGGGTTTCGTTCTGATGGCTGGGCTGTGAAGTGGATTATCGGCGCCTGCGTTGCGATGTACTTCATCCAGAGTGCGACCGGACAGGGAGTCCGTGGACAGCTGGTCGGGGGAGCGACTGATCTCTTCGCACTCGACCTTGCCAGTCTCAGGAATTTTGAACTCTGGAGAATCTTCACCTACGGACTTTGCCACGCGAACATCCAGCATCTGCTGTTCAATATGATTGGCGTCTGGGTCTTCGGGCGAATGATCGAGAGCGTTTATGGGCCAAAGGAAACGCTCACTTTTTTCGGGGTCGCGGTTGGCCTCAGCGGCCTGGCTCAGATCGGAGTCTCGGCGCTATCGACCAATGGCGGGTTCAGCGGCGTCGTTGGTGCATCGGGAGGCGTTCTCGGACTGGTCACGCTGGCAGCGATGAATTTTCCTCGGCTGCCGATGCAACTTCTGTTTATCCCGGTTCCCATTGAACTTCGGTGGTTAGCGGCTGGCTATGTTGGCCTTGACCTGTATCAGGTTCTCGGCAGTCACAACGGGCATGTCGCCAACTTCGCGCATCTCGGCGGAGCGGCCGTCGGAATCCTGTACTTTGTGTCAGGGATCCGAATTTTCCCTGCGAGCAACGGTTCCGCGAGTCGATCGCGAGTGTCGATTGGTGGTGTCATCGCAAAATTAGCATCGAAGAAAAAGCCCGATCCCAGGCGTGCTCCGGAAGTCAAGCTTTACGAGCCACCCAGCGAAGCTCTGACGCGCGACGTGGACCGGTTGCTCGACAAGATCAACCGTGAGGGCAAGGACAGCCTTACGCGCGAAGAGAACGAGATTCTGATGAAGGCCAGCGAGTCCTACCGCAATCGAGTGTAGATGTTTCCTCGCGCCAGCAGGCTGACCGTCAGACTCGGAAGTCCAGACACGATTCGAAGGGATGTCGAATGAAAACATTACTGGTCACCGGTGGCTGCGGATTTATTGGGTCGAACTTTGTCCGCTGGCAACTTCAGAGTTATCCCGACGTTGAAATCGTAAACGTCGACAAACTCACCTATGCCGGAAACCTTGAGAATCTGACGGACATCGAAGACGACCCGCGATATCGCTTCGAGAAGGGCGACATCTGTGATCGGTCGTTCATCGACCGCGTGCTGACTTCGGCTTCGATTGACGCGGTCGTCAACTTCGCTGCCGAGAGCCACGTTGATCGCAGCATTCTGGATTCGGGACCGTTCATTCAGACGAACATCGTTGGCACTCAGGTTTTGCTCGACGCGAGCCGCAAGGCGGAAATCGGTCGTTATCTGCAGGTGTCGACCGATGAGGTTTACGGCACGCTCGGAGACAATGGCTATTTCACCGAGGACACGCCACTGGCGCCAAACAGTCCCTACTCTGCATCCAAGACGGCTGCTGACCTGCTTGTTCGGGCGTATTTTCACACGTACGGTTTCCCGGCGATCACGACGCGTTGCTCGAACAACTACGGTCCCTGGCAGTTTCCTGAAAAGCTGATTCCGCTGTTCATCTCCAACGCTCTGGCCGATCAAGCGCTGCCGGTGTACGGCAAGGGGAACAACGTGCGGGACTGGATTCATGTGCTGGATCATTGCCGCGGTATCGACGCCGCGTTGCGCAGTGGCAAACCCGGCGAAGTCTACAATTTCGGCGGAAACAGCGAGCTCACAAACATCGACCTGACGCTCAAGCTGCTGGACGCTCTCGGCAAACCTCGCACATTGATCCGCCACGTCGAAGACCGCGCCGGGCACGACTTTCGGTATGCCATCGACACTACGAAATCAGAACACGAACTCGGCTGGAAACCTGAAATGGACTTCGAAACCGGCCTCCACAGCACGATCGACTGGTACCTCGCCAACTCAGCCTGGGTCGATCGAATTCGCAGCGGCCTCTACCTGGACTACTACGAAAATCAGTACGGCACACGTCTCGCGTAGGGAACGAATGTTGATGTCAGGCGATTTCGTGCTGCTCGCAAGTCAGAGTGCAATCGAATAAGCTCCCTTGAAGTTGCCAATCAGCCCTTGCCATGAGTCACTGGAGCGTGTCATGAGTTCAGCCACCGGCGGTCTCAAAGAACTTCACCAGGTACATCTGGACCTTGAAGCGTGTCACAAGCAGCTTGAAAGCGGTCCTCGTCGCATCGCTGCTTGTGAGAGAACTGCCGCCAGGAAACAAGCGGAGATTGCCGCGCAAAAGGCACTGATTACTGATCTCCAGAAAAACGCGGATCAGAAGAATCTGCAGTTTCGAACCAATGAACAGCACATCGAGGATCTCAGGACGAAACTGAATCAGGCGAATTCCAATAAAGAATTCGACATTTTCAAAAAGCAGATCGAAGCAGATACGCAGGCGAATTCCGGGCTGGAAGACGCGTACCTGGAACTGCTGGAACTGGTCGATGCCGCGAAAGCTCGACTTCAGGAACTGGAAGTCGAGCTCACAGAGATTGATGTCAGCGTCAAGAATATCAAAGACGAATTCAAGGCGTTGGAACCAAAGGTGAAGATTCAGGCTGCGAAACTTGACGTTGAACTTCGCGCCGCCGAAAAGTGCATCCCGCAAAAGATGACGGAGATGTACCGCCGCCTGATCATCGCGCACGGTGCTTCGTCGCTTGCGCCGCTTGACGCCGGCGCATGCTCCGAGTGTTTTGTTGAGCTTTCGCCGCAAAACATCGTCGAAGTTCGCTCTGCGCAGATCGTTATCTGCAAGAGTTGCGGTCGACTGCTTTACAGCGCCGATTCTGAATAGCTCACCAGCACTTGCTGCACGCACACTGCGGCTGTCGGCGAAGAGTCGCATTCGGAATGCCGCTTGCTCGCGCCCGGCGTCGAAATCAAGCCGTCGTTCGCGTTCCACGTTGAGAATCGCAAGTCGTGATTCCAACGCGAGGTCCGCCCTGAAGCACTCGAAATCGTCTCCAACAGGATCGACGTCGCCAGCTGATCTCGCCTGACACACCGTCTTCAAACCGCGTGGAACATGGAACGAGTTCGAAAACAGTGCAATTTCACAACTCTCGCCTGGGGTGAGGAGCGGGTTAAGCACTATGCAGGAACTTCAGCTTCTGAAGGGAGCCACCAGACGGTCTGGTTCATTCCTGGTCTTCATCCCCGTTGTCCGGTACGTTCATTCCTATCTGCCGCATCTTGCGGTACAGATTCGAGCGGTGCAGGCCCAGCATCCGGGCGGCTTCGCTCATGTTGCCGCTGGCTCGCTGAATCGCTCGATCGATGTACTGCTGCTGGAATCGCGACGTCGCCTGAGACAGGCCGACATCGACGCCAAGCTCGATCGCGTCCTTCTGTTGCGGGCTCAGGATGAAAGCCAGATCGTCGACTTCAATCTTGTCTCCATTACTCAGGAAGGCAACGCGTTCCATCAGGTTTCGAAGTTCGCGGACATTGCCAGGCCAGCCGTGAGTCAGCAGGCGACGACGAGCCTCGTCACTGAAGTCGAGTACCGGACGACGAGCCTGCGGACAGAATTGTCTCAGGAAATACTCGGCCAGTGAGCTGATGTCTTCCGGTCGGTCCCGCAGCGGCGGCAGTTCGAGAGTCACGACGTTCAGCCGGTAATAGAGGTCTTCGCGAAACCGTTTCTGCCGCACCGCTTCCGCCAGATTCACATTGGTGGCGGCGACAATGCGAACGTTGACCGGAATTGGCACGCTGCCACCGACGCGCGTGATAACTTTCTGTTCGAGCACCCTCAGCATCTTGGCTTGCCCGCCAGGACTCATGTCTCCGATTTCATCCAGAAAGATCGTGCCGCCGTCGGCCAGTTCGAACTTGCCCTTCCGAGTATCCTGCGCGTCAGTGAACGCGCCCTTCTCGTGCCCGAACAGCTCGCTTTCGAGCAGCGTCTCGGTCAGCGCGGCACAGTTAACCGCGACAAATGCCTGGTCAGCGCGAGGGCCATGGAAGTGCAGCGATTGCGCGGCCACTTCTTTTCCCGTGCCGCTTTCTCCCAGAATCAAGACGGGCAGATCCGTTGGGGCAAGGCGTTCGATCTTCTCCCGCACGGCGGCAGTGGCTTTGCTGTCGCCGACGATACGAATGCTGCTCGCCATCTGCTCGGTCAGTTGCCGATGATTGCTGATCAGACGAGCTCGCTCGCGAGTGTTTCGCAACGCGATCGCCGCCTGGATACCCAGTTGGCCGAGAATGTCCTCGTCATCGGAGTCAAACACGCCGTGGTTTCGGTTAATACCTTCAAAGCAACCAATCAGCCGTCCGTCGCCGTCCAGCAGTGGAACAGCCAGCAGGTTGTTGGTCCGGTATCCGCTTTTTTTGTCGACGGTGCTGTCGAACCGATCGTCGTTGTAGGCATCGTCGACGCGAATCGTTACGCCGTTGTGGATGACCGTCCCAACGATTCCGGCGTCGTCCGGGAGATACAACGTCCCGCCTTCAACCCCCAGAGCCGGACAGGCAAGTAGTTTTCTGTTCGGCTGGTCCCAGATGAAAATACTGGCGCGATCGCAGTCCAGCAGGCGAGTCGCTTCTTCGGCCAGCGCTTCCAGCAACGGCACCGTCTCGAAAATCTCAGAGAGTCGATAAGCCACTCGCAGTGTTTCACGCAGACGATCCGACTGTCGCGTTCCGCGTTCCCGTTGACCTGCCATCTTGAGGCAGTACTGGAACGCACGTGCGATTGCGACGATTCGCCCGACATCAGAAGAATCCACACGTCGACCGGCGAGCACCAGCAGCCGCTGATTGCTGGCTTCGTTCTGCAACGGAACCCCGACGACAGACCAGTCGGTCGGCTGGTCGATGCGTGCAACGCCGCCAGCATCGCGGTCGAGAACTTCTTCAAAGAACCGAACCGGCAACTCATTGAACTGATGCCGACCGAACTCGTGCTGAATCGACCAGTTCGGCCATCGATCAACCACGCCGATCCACTGCACCGAAAACTCGGAGGCCATGTCAGGCAGGCAGGCCGCGACAAAGTCGCTGAGAGATTCGCTGCCGGCAACGCCGTGCAGCATCCGATCGGCAAGCTGCAGCGTCGTGCCGCTATCGTCAGCCTGTTGCAGCCAGGGCAGACTGTTCCACGTTGTCCACTGAGCGCTCACGTATAAACTCTCACTCTGTGTTGGATAAGAAACAGCTGAATTTCTCACGCTAAGTCGCGAGCCAACTGAGAATGTCTTGATGCCTGATACAGACACGAGGCGCAAGCGCCGTCGCGCGAGCCGATTGTCTCCATCTTCAGCATCGTACAAATTCGGCGGACGGTATCACCTTCCACCTGTTTGGTCGACAGCGTCGACTATCAGTTCAACACTGACCGAAACAGAACCACGATTGTCGGCCAGCTCGCCCCAGCGATCGTTCAGCCTCAGATACAGCGTTCCCGACTCGACCGCCTCAAACACCGCGTCATTCCCGAGTGCGACTTCCCGCAGCATTGACGAGCCAGGCAGACCATTGTCGCTCTCCGTGGCAAGCACCGTGGCCTGCAGTTGCCCCAGCGGACGCCTGCGTGTGTACCGCAAGGAAATTCCGTTGGCTTCGCTGACCCAGGGTTTTGGAACGTCGGCCAGAGTGAACTGCCCGGACGCCTTCACACGGTATCGGCGTCCGGCCTCAACGAGGATCTCTGTCGACTGCCAGCCTCGATCACTTCGAATCGTCGCTGCTGCTGAGCCGACGATCGGACGACCCGCCAGAAACTGAATCTGCGCCCGCTCGAAGTCGAACCCATGTTCGATGTTGGCGGCGAACAGCAGCCATTCGGTCTGCAACACCGTCATGTCCGGATCGAACAACGTCGCCATATTCTGTCGAAACGGAACGGTGATCAGCTCGCGCGCGATCTTTCGAAAGCGGTCCTGATACTTCGGATGAGAATCCAGAAATCGGCACAGAGCCCAGCACCACGCGTACGATTCGACCTTCGTAAAGTCCTCGGCGTTAAAGACGGTAATGGCCGCCAGAGGCCGTACTCCACTGGCCACAACGTCGCGTTGGACGATCGCGATACGCTCGAATCCGGCAAAGCGACTTCGGTCGACAGGCATGACGTTGAACTCAACCGTCCCGTCATCCCTCAGTCGATGCGTCGACAACATTTCGGCCATGCCTTCCAGATACCAGAGCGGAAGGTCGATCGCCTCGCCGGGCAAATGTCGCATGAAGGCGTGCGTCGCTTCGTGCAGCAGCAGATGCCGCCGGTAGTAATCCCAGCTTTGGTCGTTGAGCCAGAATTCCGCTCCGATCTGTCGACCGTGATAGCTCAGCAGCGTGGACTCCTTCATCAACCCGGCGTCAAGAAACAGTTCACGATCCCGCATCATGTAACCGGTGACGCGGTAATCCGACGCGTCCTGAGCTGACGGAAGTTTTCCAAAATACTCTTCCCAGGCTTCGAACATCGCGTCCGGCAACGCCGCCAAAGGCTCATACACTTCCGGAGTCACGTCGGTGATCAGGTCCAGATATTTCAGACGTAGCCGCGTCAGTCCGTGCCGACTGAGCACCGCGTCGTCAATCTCGCGCCGAGGAAATGACATCCGATACAACGGGGCGGAAGCCTGAGGTGAGACTTGTCGCGAAGGACTCGTTTGCCTGTGCTCATTCCTGCTGGTTTCACTGGGGAGCACCGTCGTCGGATCGGAACGGACATCACCCACAGTCGCGCGAGCTGGCAACGAGGTGTCCGTTGCAGTGGAAGCACTCGGAGAAGTGGTCACTTCCGACAACTCCGAATCGGATCCGCAGCCACAAAACGAAACAATCACGACAAGCAGGGTGCGTGCAACGCAGCGCAACGCGACGTCACGAATGCGGTCGCGGTTCGACAGTGCGTTGCACTGCGCCCTGCTTGATTGACTGGTGTCGTAAAAGATCACTCACGGCCTCATCACACTCGAAGTCAGATTTCAGCGAATTGCCTGACTGTGCTCTGGCGGGTACGTTACCACGACCTCGCACTCATGCAGAACCACAGTTCGCGAATCATCACAGAGGGCACACATCATGGCTACTGGCTTTCAATACTGCTTGAACTCAAGCACTATCAAAACGACTCCGATCCTGCAGAAGATCGAGGTTGCCGCGAAGGCCGGATACGTTGGCATCGAACTCTGGCACGACGACATCGATGCTTACGTCCGATCAGGTGGTACCCTGGCGGATATCCGCAAAGCCGTTGACGACGCCGGGCTGGCCGTGCCGACGACTATCCACATTCATAGCTGGTTCCAGCCTGAGGGAGAACCTCATCAGCAGGCGATGGAAGAAGCAAAACGCAAACTGGAACAGGCCGCCACCGTTGGAGCACCGCACGCAGTGGCCGGCCCACCGCACGGACCGGCCGATCGAGAACTCGGTGCCAGACATTATCGTGAACTGCTGAACCTCGGTCGCGAATTTGGCGTCAGACCGTCCATCGAGTACCTCGGCTTTGTCGAAGACTTTACCACGATCGAAGATGCCATCGGCATCATGGAAGCCTGCGGTCACTCCGACGCAACGATCATTCTGGATCCGTTTCACTGTTTCGTGGGCGGCGGCCCGATCGAATCCATCGGCAAACTGACCGCCGATCAGATCGCCATGTCTCATTTCAACGACGCGCCTGCCGAGCCGCCGCATCAGCAGCAACGGGATCCCAACCGAGTTCTGCCGGGCGACGGTATCGTTGATCTGAAGCTTTACTGCGACATGCTGCGAAAAGTGGGTTACGACCTCTGGCTCTCACTGGAGCTGTTCCGCCAGGACCTGTGGGACCGCGATCCGCTCGAAGTCGCAATACTGGGTCTCGACAAAATGCGGACCGCCGCCGAAGCCTGAAGTTACGACGGAACAATCATTCGGCAGCAGCTCGTCAACTAATTCTCAGAGCCCCACCAGCCCCTGGGTGCATAGTCAGGCTGCAGGAAATCCCTCGCCTGAGATTCCAGACCGGGCAGCGCCTGCTGGCGAGTCTGCAGCTGTTCGTTCTGCCAACGTTGTTCGCTGAATTTCGGATTCGGCACCGGCATTTGCGCACCCGTCTCGGCCAGCCACATGTCGAGGCGGTGCCGGAGAGCTGTCGCGCGTTCGGTATTCGCGGCAGCAACGTCGGTCTGTTCTCCCGCATCTGCGGCGAGATTGTAAAGCTCGTCCCGGCCATCTTCGTAGTAATGGATCAGCTTCCAGTCGCCGTCACGGATGATTGCGCTGGGCTCTCCGCCCTGATTGCCGTAGTGCGGGTAATGCCAGAACAGAGGACGGTTCGCGATGCTACCGCCTTTCAGGAGTGGGACCAGGTTGACACCGTCGACGTGTTGCTCCGGTCGAGCGTTCTGGCCGGTCATGGCCAGCAGTGTCGGAAAGAAGTCGGCGCCGGTTACCGGAACATCGCACGTTGACCCCGGTGCCACGACGCCAGGCCAGGAGATGTGATAAGGCTCTCGAATACCGCCCTCCCATTGGCGACCTTTGCCACCTCGCAGTGGCAGGTTGGAAGTTGCCTTACCATCGCCCGCCGAGACGCCGCCGTTGTCCGACGTGAAAACGATGATCGTGTTATCGGTCAGCCCGTTGCGGTCGAGTGCCGCGAGTGCAATACCGACAGCGTCGTCCATCGCTTCGATCATGCCGGCATACACCGGGTGATCCTGCACCTGTCTTACCGGACTTGTGCGATCAACAATGAATCGGTGATCGGGCGTCGGAAGCTTTGATGCCTTGTCTCGATATTTGGCCCATAGATGCTTCGTCGACTGAATCGGGGCATGCACCGAGTAGAACGACAGATAAGCAAAGAAAGGTTCCTTCGCATGGCCATCGATGAACTTCGCGGTTTCGCGTCCGAGACGCAGGGGAAGTGATTCTCCAGCCGGACCATCCGTCATTTTCGGATTGTTATAAGGAGCGAAGAATCCGCCCGGCGGAGACCCGCGGTGATGTCCTCCCACGTTGATCTCGAAACCGTGATCTTCCGGAAACGACCCTTTGTCTCCGAGGTGCCACTTGCCGGCGAAGAATGTGCGGTAACCGGCTTCCTGAAAGGATTCGGCCAGTGAAGTATCTTCGCTCGGCAGAGCGTGAACGTACTTTGCTGGCAGCAACCTGGTGTTGCGATTCCAGGCGGTGCCCTCCGCAGCGCCAATCCAGTCGGTGATACCGTGTCGAGCGGGAGTTTTACCGAGCATGATGCTGGCTCGCGAAGGGCTGCACACCTGACAGCCGGCATACCCCTGCGTAAACCTCATGCCTGACCTGGCAATGCGATCAATGTTTGGACTTTCGTAAAACGTGCTGCCCTCAACACTGAGATCGCGCCAACCAAGATCGTCAGCCAGAATGAACAGCACATTCGGTCGCTCAGCGGCAACGACGCATGTGGCGAAGGTGCCAACAGCGAAAAGCAGCAATGTCTTCATGGTGAGTGAGTTCACGTCTAATACCTTGAACAGAAGATCGATCGGAGAAACGTCAACAGCCGATATTTACACGTCGCGGTGACGCCGGGAACGCACAGACGTTTCTTCACTCTCGGCGTCGATCCATGTCTCCCGTGGTTGATTCCACTTCCCGCGGTCTGCCAGCGCTGCGATTTTTGCATTAAGCGGGCAGTCACCTCGAAAGCGATCGCTTACTTTTCGTGATGCATGTGTTTGTGCTTCAGATGCTCCGGCAGGTTGAACCCGGTTTCGAGGAACGCGATCAGATCCAGAATTTCCGGTCGGGTCAGAACATTCGCCATTCCCTTCGGCATGGCTGAAATCTTCGACGGGAACTGTTCGTCGACCTCGCTCCTGGCGACTTTCGTAATGGCCGTCGGAATCAGCAGGTTACTGATGATGTGGAACTCGGTTTCGGTTTCCTGCGTGACGACGCCGGCCAGCACCTTACCGTTTTCCATCAGAAACTGAGTCGTCTGATATTTCTTATTGATCTCTGACGATGGCTCCAGAATCTGCTCCAACAGTTTGACACCTTTCAACCGCTTGCCGATTTCGGTCAGGTCGGGACCGATATTGATGCCGTGTCCGGCAATGGCATGGCACTGGTTGCAGCGGGCTTTTACAAACGCCTGCATGCCTCTTGCGATCGAGTCGTCGTCTGCCTTCGGTGTTATCTCCGGGAAGTCGGTCATCGTCCATTCCTTGACGATCGTTGGTTTTCGAGCCGCCAGTAAAGCGTCCACTTCCTTTGCGGTTTCAGCGACGACCATCACACCGTTCATGATCACCCAGTGACCGGGGAATGTGCAGACAAACGGGTAGACTCCTGATTCCTTTGGAGCCGTAAACCGCATGACATGCACCAGCGACTTTCGCGTCGGCCCGATCATGGGCGAGGCCTGAAGAATCAGACTCTGTTTATCGCTGGGGATAAAGTCAGAGTTCGCGTTCTTCGGATCACGAGCCATCGCATTGGCAGCCATACCGACTTCTGCCAGCGCGTCCGGCTGGACAATAACCAGGTTATGGTCCGTTGCATCCGGATTGGCGAACACAATTTTCACGGGCTGCCCTGGCTTTGCCGCAAACTGCTCGACAGTAAACCTCATCCGTTCCGGCACGCATGAAATACGAACTGTCATCAGATCCTTCTGACTGTCGAATTGGGCTTCCTTCGCATCCGGAGTTGGTTCCTTGAACAGGTTTCCACGACCAGCACTTTTCAGCAGCTTTGCCACGTTGTAATCCGCATTACCTTCCCAGTGTCGCCGCAGATTCGCAGAACCCAGAGACGACGTAATGGCATACGCCGTGTGAGCTTCGCGGGGATACTTGAAAACATCCAGCATCGCATCCAGAGCCTCTTTGGAACCGATGTAACTTGCAGCGATGGCCGCTTCCATCCGAACCAGCCCGTTGGCATCGTTCGCTGAACGGTGCAGCAGATGCACGGCATCGGACATCCCTGGGTGCCAGTAACGAAGCTGCTGAGTCGCCGCCGCTCTGGCATGATGCTCCTCGCACTTCAACACTTCCCGAAGCAGATCAGCGTTAACTTTGCCGATGTTTCGGTAGCCCCAGATAGCTTCGACCTGGTGGTGACGATGTCGCGGATCCGTCGTGTCGAGTTTCGCCACCCAATCATCCATCGCTGCTTTTACGGCATCAGGGTCTCGTTCGCGAAGTTCTCGTTTGGCCCAGTAGCGATATCGATACTCCGGGCGTTTCTGAATATCGAGCAGTTCGTCGATCGACGCCCCGGCAAACTTCGGCGGCTCCTGCAGGTCTTTGCCTTTCGCGGTGATTCGCCAGATTCGCCCGGAGTGTCGATCTCGGCGATCATCTCGCAGCGAATACTGAGCGTGCCCTTTGATCGGGTTGTACCAGTCGCAGACATACATGGCTCCGCGCGGACCATATCGCAGATCGACGGGAATAAAGCTGAGGTTCGACGAGAAGATCAGATCGCTGACGTATTCCTCATCGAATCCGAATTCGGTCTCATTCCACTTATGAATCTCGACACGATTCGTCGGCTTATAGCGAACTTTGATAAAGCCGCCCTGCAACTCTTCGGGGAAGGTATTGAAGTCGACAAACTCGTGACCGCAGGTTCCAGAGTACGCACGAAGTCCGGCTGGTGAGGAATGCTGCTGCGGGTAGGGCGGATCGAGCGAGTGAAATGCCGCAGCGAAAATCGGATGACTGGCAACATGGTTGCCCCAGTCGTCGAACGTAACTCCCCAGGGATTTGTGCTGTGGTACGTGCCGAAACTCGTCAGCCGTTGTGAGCGAGGCTCGAAGCGGAACCATCCACTATTCTGCTGTCGAATCGGGCCGTAAGGAGTTTCAACCTGCGAGTGATGAAAGATCGATTCACGAAACAACAGATCGCCATCTGGCGTCCAGGTGAAATCGTGCAGCGCATGATGCGAGTCTTCCGTGCCGAAGCCGGTCAGAACCCGACGCCGCAGATCGGCCTTGCCGTCGCCGTCAGTGTCTTTGATGAAGGTCAGGTCAGGCATCTCGGAGACGTAAACTCCGCCGTCACCAAACTCGAACGACAGCGGAATGTGCAGGTCGTCGGCGAAGACCGTTGACTTGTCCGCTTTTCCATCGTGGTCGGTGTCTTCCAGAATGACGAGTTTGTCGTTGGGCTCGTTGCCGGGGTACACGTGCGGGTAGGTTGTCGAGCAGGCGACCCAGAGTCTGCCCAGCGAATCCCATCGCATTTGAATCGGGGCGGCGATGTCGGGGAACTCTTCTTCGCCGGCGAACAGGTTGACTTCGAATCGCGGATCGACGGTGAACTCCTTCAACTCATCAGCGGCCGTAATCCAGCGATTCGCACCTCGGCTTTCGGTCGTGTCGGGCAAGGTCGGGACGTTCGAATCGTCGATCGGTCCGGACACCTCTTTTCCCTGCACGATGTCCCAGATTCGCCGATCCCGATTGGCGGCCATGATGTCGAAGTTTCGCATCGCCGGCAGGAAGTCGAGATACCCGTAACTCTTGTTGCGATCGCCTGTGTAGTAAAACGTGTTGAGCGGTCGGTAACGGCGAAAGAACTGCCGGTTGCGGTCTGTAATCACGCCTCGAAGCGTTTCGCTGTTGCTGAGATATTTCTGAGCGTCGACTGTGGAAATTTGAAATGCCTGAGAGCAGAACTTCTCAGCGAACGTGGCGTAGCCCTGCTCTGTCAGGTGGCAACCGTTGATCGTCAGGTCGGTTCCGGGGCTCGCCATTGCCTGTTGCATGGGCTTGAACACATCGACGAACGCAATCTTCTGCTGCGCGGCCACTCGCTGCATGGCAGCCACGTAGAGTTCGATCTGCTCGTTGTTCATGTCGGCCGCCGTGACGGCTGCGGTGTTCTCATTGGCGATCGGCGAGAGCAGGAGAATTCGCGGAGCCGACTTGCCGTTGTAAGCCTTGGTTTTCAGACTCGTCAGGAACGTCGCCAGTGACTTCTCAAACTGCTTCAGCCCATCCTTGCCGGCGAACGATTCGTTAAACCCGAACGCCGCGATGATGACGTCGATCTTCTCGTGTGTCAGATGCTGGTCGAGGTTCGCGAAGTTGGACGGACGAGGCTGAAGATCGATCGTGTCAGCAGACCAGCAGAGGTTCCGCACGATCAGCTCGTGGTTCGGAAAGTGCGAATGCAGCAGCGCTTCGAGGTGACCGAAGTGCTGTGCTCGGTCGAGCAGCGTGTTTCCGATCAGAGCAATCCGGTCGCCCTTGTTAAGAGGCAATGGCAACGCCGTGACAACGGCATCAGCTGGCCCTGCAATCGGAGCGTTCTTCGCATAAATGCCGTACTGCTGAAACTCGGGATCGTGTGTCGCTGCGGGTTTCCCCGGGGAGCGGTTCTTCGCATCCTCGCTGGCATTTGCCTTTGCAGCTGCCTTTCGATCGGCGTTTCGCCGACTCTTCTTTTCCTGTCCCGGCAGCGCAGCGGCAAGAACGCAGAGCATCAGACAGACGAGCAAGATGGCGAGAGAATTCTTCAATACAGTAAGCATGAGTGTCCTCTGGTCAGGCATGGGCGAGCGTAGCGATCGTCCGCGAGTGAAGCACAACACCCGGACGAACTTCGTACGCTAATTGGCAACTGTTTCTGTTGCCAGCAACCTGAGGTACCGTCGTGACGTTCCCTCATTCCCTGTCTACCGAAGGCAATTGCTAATCACACGGAATTCTGCCGGGGCACCCGAAAAAGCTGTTGAATCTCAATGCAGCAACACGTTGATAGGTGCTGCTGTGCATCACCGACAGGCGATTCACAGTGGAGATACAGGAGTCACCGGGGGGTGCGAATTGTCGTACACCCTGCTGTAACCATTTTGTGAATTGCTGAGGGGGAAGTCATGTCTCTACAAGATAAACGACGTTCCGGTGTGCAACTGCGATTTCAACGGTTTGTGACGGGCGCCGCCTTGTTGCTGGTCGTTGGAATCGGATCTGATCTTCAGGCACAGATGCAATGTTCCCAGGACGGTGGCGGCGCTCGAGGTGGTCAGATGGCAGGCCGTGCCGGAGGACCAGGAGCGGGGGCCGAAATGGGATGCGGTGCGGGAGTCAATCAAATGGCCCAGATGATGCAAATGATGCAGCTGGCACAGCAGGCGCAACAGTTTCAGCAAATGCAGCGGCAAACAGCCTCGATGCAGCAAACGCAGGTTCGTCAGGATGCTCTGGCGAGACAGCAGCAGCTTCAGAACGCCGCTTCGTCGACAGCTGTCACCGACCTGATGTCGATGGCTGCGAAACCGAAGCCGACGGTGAGTCGCCGTGAGAGACTGCGAGCTCTGATTCTTCAAAGGCGAGAGGAACAGTCTCTGGATCGACCATCACGACGGGATTTGGTGTTGCGACGTTCGTCGGATGCTCGACAGGTCGCAGCAGATGTTGCGACGAATCTGGTTGCGTCCGATGCCAGATAGACGCTCGCCTGAGATGCATGTGGGGCGGCAGCGATGGAATCAGTCCGCATTCTACGCGAACACGGTGACGGCCATACGTTTCATCAATGCCCGCTCTCAGTATTAGAGACGAGCTTTACAGTGAGACTCCGGCGTCGTTCGCGATCTCGTCGAATAGCGATCCAAGTTCCAGTCGCAAACGTCGTTTCATGCGGGATTTCGCCTGGCGAACGGCGTCGGCGGTCATGTCGAGTTCTTCCGCAACGTCGGGCGCAGACTGTTCGTCG
>JAQBWV010000064.1 GCA_027624335.1 Planctomycetota bacterium | reverse complement strand
GCGTTCGCTGGAAGAAGCTGGCTTGTCGGCGGATATGGCAGGCCGTCTGATTCTGAAGCTGCTGGCAGCCGGAGGCTCAGCGACCGGTCGCAGGATTGCCGCCCATATTCGGCTTGGATTCACCATGGTCGAAGTGGTATTGAATAGCCTTCGCCGCGAGCAGATGGTGGCCCTCAAAGGCGACGCCATCGCCGGCGACTACACCTACATCATTACCCAGAAAGGTCTGCCTCTGGCCCAGAGTCTGTCGAGAGAATGTACTTACTTTGGGTCAGCACCCGTCACACTTCAGCAATACCTGGATGCCATGAAACTGCAGAGTGTGGCCGATCAGACCGTCCGGGCTGCTGATCTGAAAAATGCCTTCTCGGATCTTCTGCTGGAAGACGACCTGTTGAAAGTTCTCGGTCCGGCGATCAACTCCGGTCGCGGACTGTTCCTCTTCGGAGAACCCGGCAACGGAAAGACAAGTATCGCTGAGCGGATTGCACGCACCTTTGGTACAGCCATGTGGATCCCACGCGCGTTGGGTATTGACAGCCAGATTATTCGAGTTTTCGATCCTGCAATTCACGAAGTCGCTCCGCTTGAGTCAGGCATCGGTGAGCCTCAGGACCCGTCGGAGATTGACCAACGCTGGATCAAGATTCGCCGGCCCACCGTCGTTGCTGGTGGCGAGCTGACGATGTCAGAGCTGGAGGTCTGCGAGGATCAGAACACACACATCTGCGAAGCGCCTTTGCAGCTTAAAAGCAACGGCGGAGTCCTGCTGATCGACGACTTTGGTCGGCAACGAATGCCGGTAGACGAATTGCTCAACCGCTGGATTGTGCCGCTGGAAAAGCGCTACGATCTGCTCAATCTGCCGAGCGGAAAAAAGGTCCGGGTTCCGTTTGATCAGCTGGTGATCTTTTCGACGAACCTCGAACCGAAAGACCTGGTCGACGACGCGTTCCTTCGCCGGATTCCGTACAAAGTTCAGGTCCCCAACCCAACGCCGACACAGTTTCATGAACTATTTCGTCTCATGTGTAAGCAGATCGGAATTGCTTACGAACAGGACGCGGTCGATCACCTGATCAAGAATCACTACACGAAAACCGGGCGAGAACTACGAGCCTGCCATCCGCGTGACCTGATGCTGCAGGTTCGCAATTACTGCCTCTACGAAGAGATTGAACTGCAACTCACGCGGGAGTCGATGGACTTCGCCGTAGCGTGCTATTTTTCAGTGCTGTCGTGAGCAGTGACGCGGTCGGAATTCGGGAATTCGATTCGTACGCGATCCGAAGTTAGTTCGCACCGGCTCCTCAATACCCGCTGGCCACCGAGCCGTGCGGTCCGCCGATCGGTGGCAGCCCGAGCTGTTTTCGGCATTCGTCGAGGATGACTTTCGTAGCGCTGGCACCGCAGCGAGTGACTCCGAGTTCTCGAACCAGTTTGAGTTTCTCGAAATCGCGAACTCCCCCGGCGGCTTTGACCTGCACATGATCGGGCGTGTTGTCGATCATTAGTTTCAGGTCTTCCATCGTCGCGCCGCCAGTTCCGAAACCAGTGGATGTCTTCACCCAGTCGGCGTTGAGGTCACTGCAGATTCGGCAAAGCTGCAACTTTTCGTCGTCAGTCAGGTAGCAGTTTTCGAAAATCACTTTCACCTTCTGTCCCGCTTCGTGGGCGACATCAATGACTGCTTTGATATCGTCGACAACGTAGCTCCAGTTGCCGCTCTTCACCTGGCTGATGTTGACAACCATGTCGAGTTCTTCGCACCCGTCGGCGATCGCGCGTTCCGACTCCGCTCGTTTGAAGTCGGTCGGAATGGCACCGTGCGGGAACCCGATCGTCGTGCTCGGCTTAACGGTGCTGCCGCTGAGAATCTCCGAGCACCGCTTCATGTAGTAAGGCAGAATACACACACTGGCCACGTCGTAAGCAACCGCGAGCTGGCAGCCGGATTCCAGTTCCGCTTCGGTCAGCATCGGTGGCAGGAGCGAGTGGTCGATCATCTTTGAGTAGTCGCCGTAGGTGGCAGTCATCGCTGTTTGATCCTGAATGCTGGAGATCGTTTTCTTTGGCAGATCGAAAGACGACTATAACGAGCCGCTCGATGCTTATCGTGAAGGTTGACCTGAATTACCCCGGTTAAGTCGTTCATCCTCTCGTCAAACTTTGTGATATTCGCGGTACCACTCAACAAAGTTGGCGACTCCGGTTTCGATTGGCGTTGCTGGTTTGAAATCGACGTCCTGGATGAGGTCGTCGACATCAGCGAATGTCGCTGGGACGTCGCCTGGTTGCATCGGCATGAAATTCTTTTCGGCCTTCATTCCGAGACAGTTTTCCAGCACCTGGATCAGGTACATCAGTTCGACCGGCTGGTTGTTCCCGATGTTGTAGACGCGGTAGGGCGATGCGCTGGTTGCGGGATCCGGAGTTGCAGACGACCAGTTGGCATCGCCTGTCGGAGTATTATCAGCAACGCGAATGATCCCTTCGACAATGTCCGACACGTAGGTGAAGTCTCGTCGCATCTTTCCGTCGTTGAATACGTTGATCGGTTTTCCGGACACGATGGCTTCCGTGAAAAGGAACAGCGCCATGTCTGGACGGCCCCACGGTCCGTACACCGTAAAGAACCGCAGGCCCGTTGTCGGAAGGTCGTACAGATGGCTGTACGTGTGAGCCATCAGTTCGTTGGCCTTTTTGGTGGCCGCGTACAGGCTGATCGGGTGGTCGACGTTGTGATGGATTGAAAACGGCATCGTTGTGTTGCCGCCGTAAACGGAACTCGACGAGGCGTAAACCAGGTGCTTGACTTCATTGTGCCGGCAGCCTTCCAGCACATTGGTGAAACCGACAATGTTGCTGTCGATATAAGCGTGCGGGTTTTCGAGCGAGTACCGCACTCCCGCCTGCGCGGCGAGGTTGATCACGACGTCGAACTGCTCAGCCTTGAACACTTCCGGCATACGCTGGCGGTCGGCGATGTTCATTTCGATGAAACGAAACCCGTCCTGACCTTCGAGTTGTGAGAGCCGATCCCTCTTAAGCTGCACGCGGTAATAATCATTCAAATCGTCGAGGCCGACGACTTCGTCACCGCGAGCGAGCAATCGCTGAGTCACATGGAAGCCGATAAAACCCGCCGCTCCGGTTACTAGAATTCTGCTCATCACTCAGCTCCGTCTGAGTCGACCGTTTCAACGGGCGATCAAAATGTTCGTTGTGTGTTTGAGAGTTGTTTCACGTTATTGAGATGTGTGTTAAAGCTCAAAAAACACCCATCGTCTCAAGCCGAATGCAGGTTTAATTTCGATCCTAAGTTGCTTCTGCTGCAAGAAGTTCGCGATAGAAAGCGACGGTTCGTTCCAGTCCGGCAGTCAGGTCGACCTTCGGCTCCCAGCCGAGATTCGCTTTGGCCTTGTCGATATTCGGACAGCGTCTGGTCGGATCATCTTTGGGTAACTCAAGATGTTCGATTTTCGATTTGGATCCCGTTGCCTGACGAATGGCTTCTGCCAGTTCGAGCATGGTTCTCTCATTCGGGTTGCCGATGTTAACCGGTCCCAGATCGTTGTCCGGATGATCCATCAGGCGAATCATGCCTTCAATCAGGTCGTCGCGATAACAGAACGAGCGAGTTTGCGAGCCGTCGCCGTAGACTGTCAGAGGCTCGCCTCGCAGTGCCTGAGTGATGAAGTTTGAGATGACTCGACCATCGTTGGGGTCCATCCTCGGGCCATACGTATTGAAAATGCGGATCAGCCGCGTTTCGACGCCGTGTGCCAGCGAGTAGTTCATGCAGAGAGATTCGGCAATCCGTTTGCCCTCGTCGTAGCAGCTTCTGGGTCCGAGCGGATTGACGTGTCCCCAGTAGTCTTCCGTTTGGGGATGCACCTGAGGATCGCCGTAGACCTCAGATGTCGATGCCTGCAGAAACCTGGCTCGGCACCGCTTCGCAAGACCCAGCATGTTGACGACTCCGACGCTCGACGTCTTGATCGTCTTGATGGGGTTGTACTGGTAAGCCACTGGAGAAGCCGGACAGGCAAGGTTGTAAATCTGCGAAACTTCAACGGTCAGCGGATGCACGATGTCATGCCGAATCAGCTCAAAGCGAGGATGTCCGACGAGGTGAGCGATGTTGCGTTTGCTTCCCGTAAAGAAGTTATCGACGCAGATAACTTCATCGCCTCGGTCGATCAGTCGCTCACAAAGATGGCTGCCAAGAAACCCGGCGCCACCTGTCACTAGAATGGTCTGCATGATCCTGTACAGTCGCCTGTCTGCGGTCTTGATGTGATCTGGAAGTTCGGAGGCAGGCTTTTGCGCGACGAGCGATTGCAGGAATCTTCGTCATGAAACCCTGCAGCAAGAGCCGAACTGGCGAGTAGTAGAATGGAAGGGTCCAGGTTACGCAATGTGACCATTCTGCTGCTTTGCCAGAGCTTTCGAGCACCGATACAGTTCAGGCCCTCAATCCTGGACCGTTCGCGATATGACAACGCAATCAGCTCAATCTGACCCGATCGACCCGCAGAAGGTCTACGAGGAGCGTCGCGAACGGAATCTCGCCGACCAGAAAGAACTGGAAGCGACCGACGGTCGATTTGCCGCAGCTCGCGGATTCGTGTTTCTCGTCGCGCTGGTCCTCGGGTGGTATTCCCTGTTTGATGGCTCGCTGTCACCGGCGTGGTTGTTTGCTCCGGCTGGAACCTTTGTCGTGCTGATCATCGCTCACAGCCGATCGATCAAACGGCTCCAGAGGAAGAAACGAGCTGTTGCCTGTTATGAACAGGGATTGAATCGGCTCGATGATCGCTGGCAGGGTCAGGGGGTTACGGGACAGCGCTATCGCGATCCCGACCACCCGTGCTCGTCCGATCTGGATCTGTTCGGAGAAGCGTCACTGTTTGAACTGGTCTGCGGGGCTCGAACTCGGTTGGGGGAAGACACTCTAGCCAGCTGGTTCTCAACCGGAACCGACGCGAAGTCTGTCCTGCAGCGTCAGAAGTCGATTGCGGAACTTCGTGAGAATATTGACTTTCACGAGTCGCTGGCACTGCTTGACGCGGATGTGCATGACGACCTCGATCAGAATCAGCTTCAGCAGTGGGTGGCGGCGGCTGCTCGCCCTGTTTCCTTGTGGCGGCGAGTTTCTGCGTGCGTTCTGGGACTGCTGGCGGTGCTGTCGATTGTCGCGTGGGGGGCTGGCTACGGCTTGTCGCCGCTCCTGATAGTTGTTCTGCTCGAAATTATTTTCTTCGCGACGATGCTGAAGGAAATTCGTCAAAACGTTTCCGAGGCCGATGCTGCGGGATCAGGACTGGCAATCCTCAGCCAGGTTCTGGAGTTGATTGAACAGCAGAGATTCTCGACGCCTCTGTTGAGTCATCTCAGCGGAACTCTGCAGACCGAGGGACATCCGCCGTCCTGGCAGATCCTGCGTATCCGAAACATGATTCAGACGCTCAATAACTGTCTGCAGAACCAGTTTTTCGGGCCGATTGCTTTCCTGCTGGGAGTCCCGGTGCATGCTGTGCATCGAATTGAAATCTGGCGCGAAACCATTGGCCCTCATATCCCTGAATGGCTCGACGCCGTCGGCCAGATCGAAGCTCTCAGCTCGCTGGCGAGGTACTCGTTCGAGCATCCCGATGATCCGTTTCCGGAAGTGATCGACGAGTCTCAGGGGCCCGTTTACCTGGCCGAAGAACTCGGACATCCGCTGATCGAAACATCGAAATGTATTCGCAACGAAATTCGAATCGACAGCCAACAGCGACTGATCATGATCAGCGGCTCGAACATGTCCGGAAAAAGCACTTTGCTTCGCACGGTCGGAATTAACGCGGTACTCGCTCTGTGCGGAGCACCAGTTCGAGCCAGATCTCTGCGAATTTCGCCGTTCGTTGTGGGCACTGCCATGCGTGTCAACGATTCGCTGCAGCATGGAGCGTCCCTGTTTTATTCAGTGATTTCGCGAATCAAATCGCTCGTCGAGCGTTCCGGTCAATCGCCACCGCTGTTGTTTCTGCTCGACGAAATTCTGCAGGGAACGAACTCTCACGACCGTCGAGTCGGTGCGGAAGGCATCATTCGCCAGCTGGTCGACAGCAATGCGGTCGGCTTTGTGACAACCCACGATCTGGCTCTGACGGACATCGTCGATTCATTCGACGGGCTGGCGACGAACATCCACTTCGAAGATCACCTGATCAACGGAACGATGTATTTCGACTACCGGATTCGGTCCGGGGTCGTCCAGAAGAGCAACGCTCTGGAGCTGATGCGAATGATCGGGCTCAATGTTGGCGAAGATAATTCGGTTGGCGAGAATAAGTCGTCCCCATAATTGCCACTCCTGATTGACTCAGCCCAGCTGGTTCGAACGTTCCCGAGGGGCGTCCACCGATGAGATTGGGCGTCGAAATCCAGGCGACAACTCATCTTGCGGCGATCTGGCGATACGGATATCACACCCGCCCCTTCCGGACTGACGAACCAGTCCTGCACATCCACTCGGCATTTCGCGCCTACCGAATTTCCATGGTGAGGCTTCGACAAACTGTCGGTCATTCGTCACACCAGATCGTTCGTTCAATCCACTATCGAGCAACTCATTCATGAACGACTCGTCGTTCAAATTTGCCGCGTCACTGCGCCTGGCATTGGTCTTACTGGCCGCCGTTCTGATCCCGTTCAGCACCGGAGGCTGTTCGCTGTTTGTAATGGCCGGAAAGATGCTGGTTGGTGATCCGAAAGTTCCAGCGGCGTTCAAAACGCAAACGGGCGTCGATCTGACCAAGGGCGAGAAGTCGCTACTGGTCGTCTGCCGAAGTCCTCACCTGATTCTTAATGAGGCTCCAACATTTGAGTACGACCTGACTGACGGACTGCTGCGGCGGTTACGGCAACAGGGTGTAAAAGTTGTGTCGCCCGACAAGGTGTCAAGCTGGCTCGACGACAACGGCGGCGAGTTTGAAAGTGTTAGCGAGCTGGCCAAAGACTTTGACGCCGACTTCATTGCCGTCGTCGACGTTCAGAATGTGCGATTTTTCGAAGAAAACAGCAAAGAAATCCTGAAGGGTCACGCTCAAGGAACAATTCGGGTTCATGAAACGACAATGCTCGCTGGCGAACGCACTTCGTATGAAACGTTCCGCAGCGGATTCTCAATGGACTATCCCCGGTTCCGGACGGTGTCCATTCATGAAATGTCCGAACATGCTTTTCAGAAGCAGTTCATGGAAAACCTGATCAAACAGATTGGTCGGCAGTTTCATGACTTTGCAACTTCTGACGAGTTCTGAAATAGATTTGCGATCTATGACCCGTCCCGAGTCTGAAGAGAGCCGAAGTCAAAGTACAGGAAGGTGAGATATGCGACCGCGACTGACCGCCTGCATCCTGGCGGCACTGTTTTGTGCGACAAGCGGCTGCAACTACATTGTGTTGCTCGGCTATCTGATCGGCGGCCCGCCGTCGATCGAGCCGGACTACGACGCGATGACTGGCAACTCAATGACTGATTCCGGAATCGTCGTTGCGGTTGTCTGCTTTGCTCCCAAAGAAGTCATGTATAGCTTCGCCCACGTCGATCGCGATATCGCCGTGGCCGTGGCCCGGCGACTGCATAACCATAAAATCGCAGTGATTAATCCGGACATGGTTCAGAAATGGATTGACGAGAATCCAAACTGGGACGAGCCGGACGAAATCGGCAGTGCCGTTGGAGCAACGCACGTTGTCTACATCGACCTGACCAGTTTCACGCTCTACGAAGAGAACAGCCACGAACTTTATCGAGGCCGTTCTGAAGGAGTCATCAGTGTTTATGAGCTGGACGAAGACGGCGATGGCGAGCAGACCTACAGCAAAGAACTGATTTCCCGATACCCGCTTGCTGCCCCTCGTGATTCGAGTGACATCAGTCGTCCACAATTCCACCTGCAGTACCTGGCGAGAGTCAGTGAAGAAGTCGGTCGGTTGTTCTACGAACACTACAACGGAGACGATATGTCCGACGCAACCTGATTGTCTTGTTCAGACTGGCAATCTCTTCTCCCCGGAAAAATATTCGGAATTCCCCCGGCAGAGTCGACAGACGGTAACCTTTTCCTGTAAACAACTTCCGTGATGGTTCATGCCCGATTCGACAGGGACGAGTGAGCGCTCAGACCAATGAATTCGTGCGTGAGTCAGCACTGGATACCAGGCCGCAGCTCTCGTACCCGGTGAAGGAGAAAGGTGTTAACGACAGCCTTTCAACTTTCTACATGAATTACGACATGGCGTAATCGGACGATTGCAGCGAAGGAAGTCGGGTAAATTTTGCGGATTGTGACGATTCTTCTGAATTCATTGACGTGGTAATGCCGATAGAGACGTTGGGTGGTTCTGAAAGGCTCGGTAATACGGCCAGCCGGAACTGATTCAGTAGACCCAGGTTGACACTAAGTTCAATTCTGGTTTACAGTTCCGACTCGTATCCGAATCGGATGAACTCTCCCGCGGCACCACTGGGCGGAGACTCAGTCGTGACGAAAAAAGATATTGTGAAGGCGATTTCCGAACAGATTGGGATGACCCAACTGAAGACGAAGGAAATCGTTCAGCAAACTTTCGATGCAATCATCGACACTCTTGTGCGCGAGCATCGGATTGAGCTTCGTAATTTCGGCGTGTTCGAAGTGAAGAAGCGAGCGGCCCGCAAGGCTCGTAATCCGAGAACTGGCGAACGAGTCGATGTTGCTGAAAAATACGTTGTCACGTTCAAACCCGGCAAAGAGATGGAGGAACGCGTCCGTCTTCTGGAACAGCAGGAAGCCGAAAAGCGAGCGGCAAAAGCCGCCGCCGCTCAGACAAGTGCCGGACTATCAGCCTCGACGCCCCCGTTTTCTTCGCCACCGACTGCTGCACCACAGCAGTTTTCAGTCCCGAACAATTCACCTCAGTCAGTTCAACCCGACTCGTCTGGATCAGTCACTCCGCCATTTTCTGACAGCAGCCCGCTGTCGGACCCTGGCAATTGAGTCGGCTGACGGCTGCGAAGGATTCGCCGCCGCCTGACGCGTCTGCCGACTCATGGAGGAGTTTCCATGCGAAAGATCGTCCTCACCACCATCCTGACGGCGCTCTGCGCTGTACAAATCGGTTGCGTGGTTCCAATTTACTCGTCATCGGCTGACGTCCGGACCAGGCAGCTTATCTACGTTTCAGAAGGCCTGCGACATATCAACGGCATCTGGGAACGAGTCTGGGGTCTGGAACTGCCCGACCTGGCAACTCCTTACCGAACGCACGGCGGAGTGATCTGACCAGGCTGCCACTTGTCGTGCTTTCATGATTAGCACCAGTGACGCCTCTGTGATGACGCTGTCTGACGTGACGCATTCTTCCCACACGCTGGCCGCTGCTCAACAACGACTGATACCGGCCACCTGTCGCTTTCGCATGCGGCAGGTGGTCGCTTCTTTGCGCTGTCGGTTGAACGCAAACATGATGAATTTATCAAGGCGATACATCATTTCGGCTGTGATACTCTGCACGCTGCTGGCGACCGGTGCGCAAGCATCTGAATCGTGGTCTGACCATCAGACAGTCGGGCGATTTGAGATTCGGTCGGAAGTTCCTGTCCGACAGTCCCAGGCGCTCAGCGAGTTCGTCCGGTCACTACCACATCATGAATCCGACATTGTTTCTTCACTTGGTCTGACTCCGAACCAGAGTCCAATCGTCATTAACGTGTTTCAGTCCAGACGCAACTATCTGGAGTACATGACTCAACACCGTGCCGCAGGTAGAGATCGCCGCGCTCTGTTCATTCAGTCAAAAAGTCACGGAAGCGTCTACGTGTATCTTCACGCTGGCGTCGTTACTGACCTGAGACACGAAACGACTCATGCCATCCTGCATTCGTCGTTTCCGTTTCTGCCGTTGTGGCTGGACGAAGGGCTTGCTGAGTATTTCGAGGTATCTCGCGAGAGACGCGCGTCCGGACATCCACACCGGTCGCGAGTAAAGCTCGATGCCAGGCTCGTCGTCGCGTGGCATCCGAGTCTGGTTAGCCTTGAAGCAGCGCAGGATTTGTCCGACATGAGCGCAGCTCGTTACCGCGAGTCGTGGACGTGGGTGCATTTTCTGCTGCATGGTCCGGATGGTGCAAAGAGCGTCCTGCTGCGATATCTCTCAAGCATCGAAGCGCACATACCGCCAGGTTCGGTCAGCACTCGCCTACGGGAAGTCTGGCCTGAGCCCGAACGACAGTTGACGGCGCACGTCAAGTCGTGGAAGTAGTCCGCTTCCTGCCATCATTTGACGTTCTTCCTGTGAGTACCTCATGCGTGTCATTCCTGTTCTTGATCTGCTGGACTCGACGGTTGTCAGAGGCGTCGCAGGGCAGCGTGATAAATACCGACCTGTCGAAAGCTGCATCGCCAGATCGGCATCTGCTTTAGACGTCGCCACCGCTTTTCGAGAAACATTCGGGTTCGCAACCCTGTACGTGGCGGATCTGGATGCCATTCTGCGGGGAGAGCCGAATGTCGACATCTATCAGAAATTGAAGGACGAGGGATTCGAACTTCTCGTCGATTCCGGATTACGAAACGCGTTCGACGCTGAAGCAACGCTGATGTCGGGAGCGGATCAGATTATCGTCGGCCTGGAAACGTGGCCGTCGCTGGCAACCCTCGAAATGCTGCTTCGGAAAATCGGTGCTGAGCGAGTCATCTTTAGTCTCGACCTGAAGTCCGGGCAGTCCGTCCGGAAACTGGGCGACGTCTGCAGTGATGATCCGATTGAAATCGGGTGTGCGGTCATCGAAGCTGGAATTCGCGAAGTAATCGTCCTCGATCTGGCATCAGTCGGCATTGCGTCCGGACCAACGACGCTCGACACTTGCCAGTCTCTCCGAGACTTCGCTCCGAATGTAAAACTGATCACTGGCGGTGGCATTCGATCTGCCGAGGATCTCAAGAACCTGCGTAACGCCGGAGTCGACGGTGCTCTGGTTGCTTCAGCTCTGCACGACGGGTCGATCACCCCTCAGGACCTATGAATCGTCCCGACTGCTTCGCGGTGTTTGAAGAGAGTTCACAAATCATGCATGCGGTGTTCGCTCTGCGCAGATGTCCCCGTCGTTGGCTCATTGAGGGACGCCCGCTGCTCTGGCCGAATCGAGTTTTCCGCTCTTGTAGTCGACACGGCACGGACTCGTAGCAAGCGTCGTTTTTGATTCATCCTCCTGGCGGAGTGACGGGAAATCAGGAAAGGCTGACGAATAAAAACCTGTGGGAGGAGTTCATCGATGGCTACAGTCTGACCCGTCTGCTACCAGGACTGCAACATTCGTTTAGTATCTGCGGTAGCCCCACACGAAAATTAACGTACGGACCGAGACATGATCGCCACGCTCGAACAACGGAACATCACGGCAGAAGCCGCCGAGTTCGAAAAACAGTCCGAGGACTTTCGGACTGAGTTGGCCTGCCTCTGCAAGATGCTGGCTGACCCTAACCGGCTGCGAATCGTTTTCTTCCTGCTGCACGAAGACGAACTCAACGTTACGGAATTCTGCAAACGTCTCGAGCAGAGCCAGCCGGCTGTGAGCCATCACCTGGCTCTCCTTAAGCAGGCGGGTATCCTGAAGGTTCGCCGTGACGGCAAACACAACTTCTATGCAGTCTGCCGTGATCGTTTTCAGGGCGTCATGGTTCAGCTCTTCGAGTCCATGCTGGAACCGAGCAACGGTGAAGTTCGCATCAAAGATTTTCGGTTGACGCATTCCCGACCCGAGGTTGCCGGACTGGCGACTGACTGAACCGGATTCAACGCGGGGACGAGCCAGCACTGGTGCTGAAAATCGGACGGCAGGGTCCCGGAGTTTGAGACAGCCAGACCTGCGGTGCGGTGCGGGTCTAACTTCGATCCTCATCTTCGGACTCGGTCTCAACTCGTTTGGAGCGCCCGGCAGTTTCCAGGATCGCGACGATCAATAGAACGCATACGATCAGCCCCAGCACCGCCGCTGCTGACGACCAGTCAGAGACTTTGTAAAGCAGCAGGCCACCAATTCCCGTCGTCAGGGTCGCCAGATGCACAGTCAACACGGCGTTTCGTGGCTGCAGACCGAGTTCCACCAGACGATGTGAAAAGTGGCTCTTGTCCGGGCTGAACGGACTGCGTCCTTGCGAAAGTCGAATCAGCAGCACACTCGTAAAGTCGTACAGCGGCACAGCCAGGACGCAAAGCGGAGCCAGCATGACATGCCGTCCGATTGTGGGAGACTCCTCGTAGAACGTTCCGACGATTGTCATCGCCGCGAGCATCAGACCGACGAAGTAACTGCCTGTGTCTCCCATGAAGATGCTGGCTGGAGACCAGTTCCACCACAGGAAACCTGTCAGTGAACCGGCCAGGATCAGCAGGACGGCGGCCACGAACCAGCGTGGTTCGCCTAGGGCCGTCAGCATGATGACGGCAAACATCAGCGACGCGATCAGGCTGATGCCGCCGGTCAGTCCGTCCATGTTATCGAGGAAGTTGATCGAGTTGATCAGCACCAGCATCCAGCCGACGGCGATGACAAATCCAAGCCACGGCCAGGGAGCGAACACGGTTGCCCGCACGCCACTGGCCGCCAGCACGCACGCCACGAGAATCTGAACCGCCAGTCGCGGTTGCCACGGCAGGTTCCTGATGTCGTCGATCAGCCCCATGACGGACAAGATGGTTGCGCCCGCGACGATGCCCCACAGACGCCCGGCCTGATTCAGAAAGCCAGCCAGGTGAGGACGAATTTCTTCCGGCAGCCACTCCGGGTGATGTTCCTGCTGAGCGATCACCCGGACGGCCAGATGCGCCGCGGCAAGCGGCAGAACGACTCCCAGCCAGATCCCGATTCCGCCACCCAGCGGAGTTGGCGTGACGTGAACCTTGCGAGCGGCTGGCTGATCAATCAGTCCGAGCCTCGGCGCAAGCTCTTGAACGATTCGCGTTGACACAATCGATACGAGTAATGCAGAGCCGAAACACGCGGCAATCAGAAAAACCATGCTGTCCCCACATGTCCTGCAGAATGCCGGCTCCAGCGCCAGCAGCCATCGGCACAGAGTATGGCAACGCGGCTACTCCGTGAACAACGGCAGAGTTGTTCGCCCATCCTGAAGTCGTCAAGGACGAAGTCGCAGCACCGTTCGTCTGATTTGCAGGATCCCTGACGAAATGTCACGTGAGACCTGATCTACGGAGAATCGCATCCTGGGGCACTCTGTCTGCGGGAAAACGCGAGGAGTGGGCGAGCCATCACTTACGATTGCCTCGGTACATGCTACTGTCGACTAAAGATTCGCGCGGGCTCCCCATGCGCAGTGTGAGTTGTTGATTCACGTGCCAGCGAGCCTGTTGAATGATTCAGGGGATTAGTCCGAGAGGAGTATCGTCACGATGTTCTGGTTCAACGGAAGAAAACTCGCGGCAGCAGCCACTGTTGCTGTTGCGATTGTCGGGTTGGACACCACTCCGAGCTTCGCGCTCGATTTATTTGGTGTTCTGGGTGGATCAAGCGGCGGTTCGTCCGGCGGTTCGAGCGGTGGCTCATCCGGGGGATTTGTGATCCGCTCGGGCAGCTCCGGCGGTTCCAGCGGCGGCAGTTCGGGAGGTTCATCCGGCGGTTTCGTCCAGAACGCGCCGGGCGGATACTGGGCTTCGTACGGCGTACCCGCAATGCCTGTACAAGGCTTTGTTCCAGTTTCTGCACAGTCCGCACCGACTGGACCATCAGAACCACCGGCACCTGTTCCCAAGTGGGCTCGCCCTCCAGGGACCGTTCCGGTGATTGCGATTGCCGCTCCCGCACCTCGCTGGGTTCATCCGAGTGCTCTTGCAGGCAACTCACAACCTGGCTTCCAGGCTCTCCCGCCGCAGGCAGGTCAGGGCTACGGAGTGCAAATGCAGGCGGCACCCGGCACAGTCGGTTACCCGGCGCAGATACAGTTACAGCAGTACCAGGTCGCTCAATCGACAGTTGCCAACCAGCCTGCGATACCGATGGACCCTTCAGCATTGAATGGCCAGGTCGCTCCTGGCACGATCCTGAATCAGCAGATGTTGCCATTGCAACCGGCACCTCAACAGTACCAGCCGGCTCCCCAGGGATACGGTCCGCAGATGGCCGCTCCGCAATACGGTGCTCCGCAGGGCCTGCCACCACAGGTGGGCGCTCCGTACGCTGGACCGGCGCTGCCAGTTCAGCAGGCTCCGCAGGGTGTCATTCCGTATGCGGCAGCGCCTCCGCAGCCAGTTCCAGCAGGACCGGTGGCGCCACCGTCACAGGTCTCGACAGTTTACGGATACTCGGACAGTCCGGGAGTTCCGCCGGGCACTCTCGGAAAAACCTACATGCGTCCGACTCGGATGATCGACTGGGATGAGCATCCGCGAATTGGCATGCTGGATGTCGAAGTCATCGACACACTGCGAGCTGGACTGGCTTCCGATGTCAAAATCAAAGTCACCGCCAGGGACATGTACAACAATTTCAAACCGCTGGAAGGTTATCGAGGCGACGACGGTGTCTGGCACTTCAAATCGGATCCACTGTTGACAACGGTGCCGAACATTTACGACGTCAAGTTCGAACTCATCCGTGAGCGAGCCGTTTTTGAGAAGAGATACGGTAGGGTTTTTGAAAGAACAGTCGAAGATAACCTCGGCACGTTGGGGACTCAGCGCATTCGCCTGATTCCTGGCCGCATCGTCGACCTCGTCTATTATTAACGGTTTCCGAGCGTCTGCAGCCACGACACGGCAGCTGCTCACGTGATGTCGTTCGGATCGACATTGCGGAACGATGAATCTCAGCAGGGCGTCGCACAGTATTGTGCGATGCCCTGTTTTCGTATGCCATATCGGCGAGCGACCGATGTGAGAGTTTTCGTCGTTAGAAACTTCAATACGGAATTCGCAGGCCGTCATAAGCCAGCTGTACACTGGCGGGCAGACGAGTATTCGTCGCTTCATGTTCGAGCTGGTGAGAAATGTGAGTCAGCCAGGTTTGCTTTGGCCGCAGTCGCTCGACCACTTCCAGTGCCTGGTCGATCGAAAAATGCGTCGGGTGTGGCTTGTCGCGAAGCGCATCCAGAATCAGCACGTCGAGCCCTGCTAACTTTGCCCAGCTTTCGTCCGGAATCGTGCTGACGTCGGTGCAGAAGGCGACATCGTTCACGCGAAATCCGAGCACGGGCAATCGTCCATGCAGCAGCCTTATCGGCTGAACAGTCTGACCCAGCAGTTCGAACGATTCCTCGCCAATTCGATGCAGGTCGAACTGCGGTATTGACCAGCCCTTTGCTTCAGCTGGTCGTTCTCGAAACGCGTAACTGAACGCGCCGCGCATCGTGCGTTCCGTCGACTCTTCGAGGTAGATCGGCAGTGGAAGTCCCAGCCGATGGGGAAACAGGCGAGTGTCGTCCAGACCGAAGAGGTGGTCTACGTGCCCATGAGTGAAGATCACCGCGTGAGCGACAGGAATCCGTTCCCGCAACAGCTGAATCCGCAACTCCGGCGAGGTATCAATCAGAAACGTGCCTTCCGGAGCGTGAACGGCGACACCCGTTCGAGTGCGATTGTTTCGCGGATTTGGCGAACGGCACACGTCGCAATCGCAGCCGATCATCGGCACACCCGTGCTGGTTCCGGTGCCCAGCAGCACGAGTTCCTGGCGCGGAGTCGCAACGCCTTCGGGGCGTGGAGTTTCGGAAGTCGGTTCACTGGCCATGGCGATGACTTACCCGGCCTTCAGCTCATCGCTGAGCGCACGTCGGTCGGGAAGCATGACGGTGCTCACTCCCCGCTGACGGAACATTTCTGCGAGATGCTGATGACAGGTGAAGTACAGAATCTGCTGATTCTCGCCGGTCTGTCGAAGCAGCACTTCGATTGCGGCGCGAGTTCGCTGCTCGTCAAAGTTGACCAGAATGTCGTCCAGGACGATCGGCAGTTGAATTCCCTGTTTGGAAAAATGTTCGATCAGTGCCAGACGAATCGAGAGGAACAGCTGCTCCCGCGTACCGCCACTAAGATGTTCGATTCGGAGCGTGTTGTCGTCCGCATCGTCGACGCACAGCGTTCGTTCGCCGAGCGGAGTCCAGATGTTGTCGTAACGTTCGCCACTGAGCTTGCTCAGATATTCCTTCGCCCGAGCCAGAATCGGTGGCTGATGGCTTTGCTCGAACTCGATTCGCAGTTCTTCAAGCGTATTGACTGACCACGCCAGCGCAAACCATTCTTCGGCCAGCGAGTTGAGTTCTGAAAGCTGCAACTCACGCTCGAACCGGAGTTCAGCCGACGTGCGATCGTTTTCGAGCAACTCAATTTCGCGTTTGAATCGACCAAGATTCTCAAACGCGTCCTCGATGTCGATTTCGAGATCATCGAGTTCATTTCGGATCGTCGCCATGCACGTCGAGTTGTGTTCTTCGTCGTAGTTTTCGAGATCGCTTTCGACGATCGCCATTGTCGACTCGCCAGAAGCAACATTGGCGAGTTCCTGTTTCGCTCGGTTGAGCAATTCCTGCAGTTCGAAGCGACGTTCAAGCAGCGTCGCTCGATCCTGAAACTCTTCGCGTGAAACCGCTCCGCCGCGAACCAGAATCGCATCACGTTGGGCTTCGAGTCTGCGAATCCTGTCCCGGAGTCTGGAAGCTTCGATGCGACGTTGACGGGCTTCACGTTTGAATTGCCGGCGCTGCTGGTTGAGTTCGGCGGTCCGAGTCAGCATCTCAGTCCACTGGTCGAGCACGGGCACGGGATCAGAATAGTCGACTTTCCATTGCTGCAGTCGATGCCCGAATTCTTCGACGCGTTTCCGGAATCGTTCCAGCATGCGGCGAGCGACCTGTGTGTCTTCTCTCAGGTCGTCGATCCGTTGCAGAATCATCGCCGCGCGACCGACCTGGTCCCTTTGCCAGATGGCCTCATCGATCTCGACCGTTTCTTCCAGTCCCTGTTCAAGCAGATGGCTGCACCAGTCCTGTCGTGCGACGCCGAAGTCGCGTTGCACATCCCGCAGGTGATGCCGCATCTCGACAAGCTCCGGCCGAGTCGTCGCGACCCATTCGTCGATTTTCTTCAGCAACTGCAACTCACGCAGTCGTTCCAGGCACTGACGTAACAGATCAGCCTCTGATAACCATGACGGCCTGGTCGCTTCACGCGGCTTCGTCCGACCGTCCTGGTCGTCGATCTCAGCATCGTTCGGCTCAACATCGTACGACGTCTTCGGATTCGAATGCGGGGTGGACATGCTCGCTGAGGGCAAGTTGTGGTTCGCCTGGTGGATTCCGGAAACGCGAGCCATCATCTCTTCGATGCTCTCACTCGCGACCGTCACAAGCTTTCCATCATCTTCCTGCCACCTGGTTGTGAGCGACGATGATTCCGCCACGACAGGCGAGCGCGAGACCAGCCCGGCTGCTTGCGTTTGCGACAAGGGATGCGACTTAGACTCGACTTTGTGATCGCCCCAAACATTGTCGTCAGACCTCGCAACCGACCTTTCACGGCTCAGTCGGGCAACCGCAGGCGCGATGCAGGAGACGGCTTCATGAGTCTCCTTGATCCGGAGTTCCTGCTCGCGGATCTCATCTTCAAGCAGTAACCTCTTTCGCTCGACTTCACCTTCGAAGTGCCGCTTCAATGCGAACGGCGTACCCGTGCAGAATGCTCCCAGCAGTGCGTATGTCAGCCCGGCGAAGCCATTGGACATGATGCCTGTCAGTATTCCGATCATTCCCAGAGAAAGTCCGGCGATACCCAGCGCGACGAAGACGGCGTTGACCCACTGCGGTAGCGCCGGGTGAAGCTGCATTCGATGAAGTTGGTTGGCCAGCCCGATCCGTCGCTGCGTCAGCTCTGTTTCGCGAATGCGAAGTCGGCTGAGATCTTCCAGCCGAGTCAGTTCCACCTCCATCTGCTCGATGGCCTGTGGAATTGAGATGCCTGGATATCGTGACCTCGCTTCAGTCAGCTTTTCCTGTCGCCGGTGGAACTTCTTCGACAACTTCCGATACCGATCTCGCAGCTTCTGACTGCGGCCACTCAGCTCTCGAAACTCGCGTGCCCGCGTGGTCAGGCAATTGCCTGCCATGTGGGTTGTGTCGATCGCCCGCAATCGCTCCTCAGTCCAGCGGTCGCCGAGTTGCTGCAGACGCTCAGTCAACTGATCACGAAGCTGGTCGCCTCGTTCATTGGCTTCGTCAACTGATTCCTGGATTTCAGCGATCCAGTTCCGCTGATCGACGAACGCCTGAAGCGCAGGCCCGTAACGGTGAAAATTCGGATCGACCGTGATCTGCTGCCGTTGCTCGACAAGCTGCCGTGCTTCGGTCAGCAGGGCGTTCCGTCGTCCACGAACTGCGGAAAGTTCCTGCTCGATGTCCTGTAAATCAGACAAACCGTTCTCGGGAAAGTCTGGCAGGTTCGGTAATTGATTCAGTTTCTTCTCAAGTGATCGAACCTTCTGCCAGGGCTCGTGAACCCGCTCCATGTATTCATGGCCGTTGAGCTGGTGTTCGAGTCCCTGCTGCCGCTGCTTGAACTCGACGATCGAATCTTCCCATCGCTCCTGTTCTTCGCATAGCTGAGCGTGTTTCCGGCGGACTCCTGTTTCATCATCCAGCTGCGAGTCGATCTTCGCGACGTGCTCATAGAGTTCGGCGAGTTTTCCTGTCCCGGATACAGGATCGAGCAGTTCGTCTCGAGCTTCCCGAACTCGAGTGATCAATTCCAGTAGTTGCTGCCCATCGAGTCCCAGCGACAAGGAGTAGATGTGCTCAGCGACTTCCTTCGATTCGAGCGTCGCCAGTTCCTGCAACTCGTACAGGCCAATGGCGAAGATGTTTTCGTAAACGGCTTCGCTGACGTTCGAAACCAGATTTGAGACGAGTTCGGATCCATCACGCGGATGCTGGCCGGACTGGGTATTGTGCTCTGATTCAACCGGCCAGGAGGTGACCAGACCTCTTGAGTTTCCCTGCCCGGATCGACGAATCATCCAGGACTCGGCGTCGTGACGGATCTGCAGAGCGCCGCCCCACGGTCGCGATCCATCGTCGCTGGCCGGGCGTCCGGCTTCATCCTTGCGGAATCCGTAAAGCACTCCGCGCACGAAGCGCATGAGTGTTGATTTGCCGGCTTCGTTCGGGCCATAGAAAACGCTGATTCCTTCGGAATCGACCGGCAGATCGAGATTCTGCCAGGCTCCGAATCGTTCAATGTGAATCCGTTCCAGTTTCATCCGGTTTCCTCCTGAAACCCCGGAACCGCCGTCGCCTGATTGTCCTCGAAAATGCCTTAGGCGAGGGTCAGCAACAAGCGTCTTCCAATCTGGCCAGACAAAGCCTGACGCAAAAATGATATTCAGTAGCTGATAAATCGAGTGTCTTAAACTTCGTCGAAGTCAGTGATCGTGTCTGCCGATTCCGAGTCAAACCAGTCGGCCCCATACTTGCGACTTTGATCCGCAATCGCCTTCTGAGTGACTCGTCCTGCCAGCGTTTCGAGACGGCTCAACCACGGCCCGGACGAATCCTCACAGGTCGCTTTCAAGCGATTGACGACTCTGCCGGCGATCGCGTGCTCGTTGTCGATGCGTCTCAGAAAACCGGAGAGCATCGGGTTGCTGTCATCCTCAGAGGCTGTCTCACTTTCCCGGATGGTTTCACCGGGATCAAACGTCGGTCTACCTGGAGCCTTCGCCGACTCGGCGATCAGCTGAAGGCTATGAATCATGTGTTGCCCGTCTGCCAGTGACGAATCCACTTCCAGTAGTTCGAACAGTTCGTGTTCCGCTTCTGGATCACGTAACGACTCATGCAGTGCGCCACTGCCGGTCAGTTCCCAGTTGAGAACAAGCACCGAAGCGACATCGAGAGCTGGCAGAGATGCCACGTAACCACGCATCGCCGACATGAGCTGATCCCAAGTCGCGGTTTTCCCGATCGTAATCTTGATTCTCTCACGACGAATCGGAGAGGTAACAATCAATTCCGTCGAGATGCTTGTCCGGGCTTCCACCGTGATCAGCGAACAACCGGCCGGGCCGAGATCAGCTCGGCTCATCGACGTCGCTGGCCCTGGCCCGTGAGCAACCTGCTCCATACGGGAAACCGTCAGACGAGGAAACGGTCGCGGCACTGCGAGATAGTCCACACGGTGCATCGACAACCAGGTGTCGACTACAGACTCGTCGGGCGGCGAACCTGCCGAAGCAAATGGAGGGATCACTCCAATTCGAAACGGCCCGATCCGCGACTGCCCCACTGACGACGATGACTCTTCACGGCGACTCTCGCTGGCTTCCGATCGGTCGCGACACGCCTGGAGAGTCGCCAGCACGTTACCGTTTCGCATGATCGCCGTCGGCTCGTCGACCTCGGAGTTGAACAGGCTGACGTTTTCCGGCAATCCCTGCATCTGATTCCAGGCGGTCTGGGGGTCGCACGGTCCTGGCACGACAAAGACGTCGATGCCGACTTCGTCCAGGCACTGGAAACCTACTTTGATCGCCTCACGAGCCCGCAGACTTCGATCAGACTCGTCGAAGGTGTCGCCCGTCAGTAGCAGAAAATCAACTTCGTTTTCGACGCAGGCCTCAACAATCCGCTCGAATGAGAGCAGCGTCGCGTCGATCAGCTTCGAGCGGACAGCGTCGTCACAGGGACCTGTGTCGCGAACCTGATGATCGGCCAGAACTCCGGCTGCGTGAATGAATCGCAAAGCCTCGAAGGCCATGTTCGAATCCTTTCGATATCTTCGGGCAGAACCCGTTATTCGTCCGCTCAATTCCCTGAGCGAGACACTTACCTGGACCGCCGCGCGCAGCCCCTCCGGTACAGTTCGCAGAGTCTAACTCCAGTCCGGATCTACAGAAAGAGCGATTCGAGCGACCGAATCGTACTGAGTTGCCCACCGATCTGACCGCGTCACGCGGCGACAGCAAGATTGACCATCTGATCTCGATTTAACGTAAACAGCTTCAAATCTATCGCCACCTGACGACGAAGAATCCTGTCGCTGCGGCCTCCAGCCGCGAACAGTCAGGCCGGATAACGACCATTCCGCTCAGTCGGCACATTCGCGTTCCAGACGCTTGCCCGCCTGGTACAGGTCTTCCATCTCCAGAAGAGTGGCGTCACGAATATCGCGACCTTGAGCCCGCAGACGCGTCTCGATGTACCGGAACCGTCGTTCAAATTTTGCATTGCTCTTACGCAAAGCTTCCTCAGGATTCACCTGCCAGCGACGAGCAATATTCGCGATGACGAACAGGACGTCGCCGAGTTCGCCTTCAATCCGGCTCAACCGGGCGGCATCTTCGACTGGTTCGTCTACCGTCCGAGGTGTGTCGACTCTCGCAGCGATGTCCGGGACCTGGCCGTCTTCAAACAGTTCGTCCGCCAGTTCCCCGATCTCTTCGTTCAGCTTGTCAAACAGCATCGCTCGATGAGGGAAATCGTAGCCGACACGTGCCGCCTTTTTCGTAATCCGAGCTGTCTTTGCCAATCCAGGAAGCTCCACAGGAATCCCATCCAGCACTGATTCCCGTTCTCTTTTCTCCTGGCGTTTGGCTTTGTCCCAATGCTGCGAAACGTCGTCGGCATTCACGGCGACGGCGTCCCCAAAAACATGTGGATGGCGATCTACCATCTTCTTCGTGATCCCATCCATCACGGCCACGATGTCGAAGCGTCGCTCGTCTTTCGCAATCTGAGCATCCAGCACAACCTGCAACAGTACATCGCCGAGTTCTTCGCAAATGGCCACGTTGTCGTCCGAGTCGATGGCTTCGAGCAGTTCGTACGTTTCTTCGAGCGTGTACGGTTTGATGGTGCTCAGAGTCTGCTGCCGGTCCCACGGACATCCGTCCGGAGACCTCAACTTTGCGATGACCTCGCACAATCGCACGAACGCGTCTGCTGTTGGTCCAGGCTCTGGTGCGACACCAAACGTTGTCGTGTCATGTGTTTTCTGCATTGAAATCGCAGTCCCGATCATCCTGAATTGTTATCTCTGAGGTCACCGAGGAAAAATGCGACCGCGCAGTTTCCAACTCGTACCTACTTGTATGGACGCAGTTCTCGTTGCTGCCTCGCTCGATTCACGTACGTTATTGCCCGCGGTTCCAGTTGAAGTAAACGGACGAGTTGCGATGTGGTTAATTCCAGCTGTCCGGCGGCGGCGCTGACATCCCAGTCACAGGCGACGATTCTGTCGAGTGCCTCAGCCAGCAGTGCCGGGAAATCGTCATGTGAGGGATTGATGCTGACGCGACCGTTCCGGCAACGGCTGCTCCACAGTTCGCCTGGGACGTCGCCAGGTAACGGGTCGGTTCGAAATCCAAGAGCCAGATTCAGACGCAACCGAAAAATCGCAACGCGCCGATTCTCGGCCTGGCTGCGTCGTTCTGCAGCTTCGGCTGAGATGCCCGTTTCTGGATCGAGCAGCACGATCGCTGTTTCCACTTTGTTCCGATGTTGACCGCCCGGTCCAGACCGCCGAGTCCGAGTCTCATGGCATCGACCATGCAACTGCTCTGGGGACAATGCTGCGGGGTGTTGATAATTTGGCATCGACCGAACATCCCGCACAGGTTTTCGCATCGAGACTGCTTCATGTAGCAGGCCAGGTTGAGTTCAAATAACCAGGATCACCGATCGAATTGTGTTGCGTCTTGTGGGGCCAGTACAGCAGAACGCAGCGTCATTTCGCCACACAACTGACTCTTGACAGTAAAAAGTTAACGAAGATGTAACGAACTCTCACAAGCCTGCTTGTTGCGTATTTGTGTGATAGTGGACGATATTGTTTGAATAAGTCCAAAATGGTCCACGCGAAAATTTTATCATTTCGGTGGTGGTACCATAGTTGCCCTGGTGAATTGTCACGTGGTTTTTCGTATTGTCCTTCTGCATTTCTCAATCGATTCGGGTCTCGAATCGCCAGTCTGAATTCGGCTTCGTTCGAAGCCTCTCTCGGGAACTCTTTGCCATGCAACAATTGCAGGGATTTCGATCCTGTCTGGCATCCACTGCTGAATCCATGCGGAAAGTTCAGGACCACATCGCTCAACTGCTCACGCAGCTTGAGTATCCTGATCGGGACCGTTTCTCAGTGCGGCTGGCCCTGGAAGAGGCGCTCGCCAATGCCATCAAACACGGCAATCACCGTGATGAGTTGAAGAACTTCAAGATTCGGTGTCAGGCTACGTCTGAGCAGATCGAAATTGAAATCTGCGACGAAGGCTCCGGCTTCGCCCTTGAGCAGGTTCGATCGCCCATTGACAAAGACTGTCTTTTGAATGCGAATGGCCGAGGTATCGCGTTGATGGAACGCTTCATGGACCGCGTCGAGTTTCATTCAAATGGAAGTTGTGTGCTGTTGCAGAAACAGCGTAGCCCCCTGGCGGATTGAAGCCGGGTAAGTCAAACGTCGATGCCCAGTTCTTCAATTTTCCGGTAGAGGCTCGACAGCCCCAGTCGCAGTCTTTTTGCTGCTTCTCGTTTGTCCGGCCACTGTCGCAGGACACGAGTGATGTGCAGCCGCTCGTAATGCTTCAGCGCGCTGCGAAGGTCTTCGGTGTCGGGCAGCGGCTGTCCCAATCCCAGTAGATCGGGCGGCAAATCGCAGGGTTCAATGGTGCTTTCCTCACACATCATGACCGCTCGTTCGATGGAGTTGTCAAGCTGACGAACGTTGCCTTTCCATTCGGCTGACATCAGCAGTCGGATCGTTTCGCTACTAGCCCCGGCGACGCGTTTTTTCATCTGCTTGGAATATTTTGCCGTGAAGAAGTCGACCAGTTCCGGAACATCGTCAATGCGATCCCGCAGTGGCGGGATCGGGATTTTGACGCCGTCGAGTCTGTAAAAGAGATCCTCGTGGAACTTGTCCTGAGCGACTTCGCGTGCCAGTTCACGAGTCGTCGACGCGACGATCCGAGCACTTACCTGCTGCGGCTGGGAACCGCCGGCCGGAAGCACTTCCTGGTACTCGATTGCGCGTAGCAGTTTAGCTTGTGTGCTCAGCGGCAAGTCACCGATTTCGTCCAGGAAGACGGTTCCCTCGCCAGCGTGAACGAGCAATCCCTCTTCAATGGTCTGACCTCCGCCTGGAATCGAAGTGCGATTGCCAAACAGCTGGCCTTCCAGCAGTTCTACTGGTCGAGTACCGCAGTTAACGGCCAGGAAACTCTTGTCACAGTTTGGCCCGACCGCGTGGATCGCCCGCGCGAAGAGTTCCTTGCCCGTACCTGTCTCGCCGACCAGTAATACGTTCGCGTTTGTAACGGCGACTTTGCGAATCTGGTCCTGAACGGCCTGAATCGCACCGCTGGACCCGACGATCTCTTCGAGATTGCCCTGTCGGGAAAGCTCTCGACGAAGCGACTGGTTCTCGAAGTACAGGTTTCGAAACTCGTACAGTCGATCCAGTTTGTTGAGCAGATCTTCAAAGATCACGGGCTTGACGAGATAGTCGAACGCTCCGGCCTTGAATGCTTCGACCGCGTTTTCAACCGTGGCATAAGCCGTGATAATGAGAATGCACGTGTGAGCGTTCAACTGGTGCAGTCGCCGCAGCAGGGCGATGCCGTCTCCATCGGGAAGCTGCACGTCGCAGAGGGCAACATCGAAGTCCCGCTCGCGAGCCAGCCGCAGCGCGTCGGCAACGCATGAGGCTTCGCCCACGTTGTAGCCCTCACCAGTCAGCACTTCCTTCAGCGACTTTCGAATAATCTCTTCGTCTTCGACGATGAGCACACTGCGTTGATCAGCCACAATTTAATTCCCGTCTCTGGTCATGTCCCCGTCTTCGCTCAACAGACGGCTCGGCCACGAACAATGGTTCACGGCAGTCTACTCGCTGACCGGCGGACGTTCACGCGTAAGAATCCCGACTGTCACAGACAGGAATGTGACACCCCGTTGCCGATCCGACTCGATGTAACGATCATGACGGTTTCGTTGGCAGTCGAAGCAGTAGTAATTTGCGACCAAAGGCGAGAGTGAAGGAAATTCGAGCGAGAGAGAGAACGAGTGACTTCAGATACGAACATCGCAGCTTCCGACGATCATGAATTCCGCATCACCTGGCGTGAGACGCTGGCCGTGGCCGCTCTGGCGACGATTCTGACCATCGTCTTCTGGGAACCGCTCTGGACCGGCGGCGGCTTGATCGGCGGAGACACCTACACCTACTTCTTCCCGCAGAAGCAGTTCTTCGCCGAGCGACTGCACGATGGCGAATTTCCTCTCTGGAATAACCGCAGCGGCTTCGGCTATCCACTGGTCGCAGAAAGCCAGACCGGAGCATTCTACCCCCCGCATCTGCTGATCTATCCGCTCCTCGACGTGAACGAGGGTTACAACGCGGTCCAGATTCTGCACTACATACTGGCGTTCGGCTTCACCTGGCTGCTGGCTCGCGAGCTGCGACTTAAGCCGTTTGGAGCGATCGTGGCCGCTCTGATTTATGTTTACGGCTGGTTCCCTCCCAGAATGTGTCTGGAGTGGGCCATTATTGGAGGCACCTGGCTGCCGTTGTCGTTGTGGTGGCTGGAACGGTTCTTGAAAACGAGCCACTGGAGATATCTCAGCGGCCTGAGCGTGACTCTGGGGATGCAGCTGCTGGCGGGGCATTTCAACCTGGCGTTCATCACGCTGGTTCTGCTGGTGCTGTTTCTCGGGCTGCGGCTGTCTTACTGGCGAGACGGCGTGTCCGGGAAGATCGCCGCTCACCGGTTGAAATCGGCTGGACTGATTCTCGGCTTTGTGGCGATCGGACTCGGAATCGCCGCCGCACAACTGGTTCCGACCTGGGAACTGAAGCAGCTCAGTCAGCGACAGAGCATTTCCGATGGCCCTGATTTTGATGCGGCCTACGGACACATCCCGCCGTTGTATCTGTCGCAGATCATCGCTTCGTGGTGGTTCTGGTATTCGCCGGACATCGACCTGAATCAGGCACTCGGTCAACTGACCTTCATGGCGAGTCCCGCCGCTACCAATCACACCGAAGCGCATCTCTACTTTGGACTGATTCCGCTGTTTGTTCTTGCTGCAGCACTGGCTTCGAAACGGCATCGCGATGCCGTGATGAACCGGTTCACCGCAACCTGGGTAATTGTCAGTGTCGTCGGCATTGTTTACGCGTCTGGCCTGCTGGTTCCCATGGCTCAGCACCTGCCCGGCTTTGGCTTCTTTCGAGGGCCCGCGAGATGGGGAATTCTCGCGGCCCTTGGTGTCGGCCTGATTATCGGAAAAGCTGCCGGAGCGGTTCTGGAGAATCGTTCGAGGCTTAAACAGAATGTTCTCTGCTCAACGATCTTCGTCCTGACCGCCATCGACCTCTGGTATGTATCGAGCGTCGTTTCGGTCACTGTACTGCTTGAGAGATCTCCACTTCCAAACATACAGTTCAGTCCAGTGCGAAACGTGCTCGACCACTATGCCGGGATTCCGAGAGTCTACGGACCGGGTCCGAACCTGCTGAATCTTCTCGGACATGCGTCAGTGCCCGAGTACCTCGGCATCGGCCCGGCGGAATACTACGCCGCCGACCTCAAGGCTCCACCGTTTGAAGGATTCACACCGGATTTCCTCGACTGGTGCTACCGAGCCGGCATTACTCACGTGTTGACGTTCGAGCCTCCACAACTTCCCAGAGTGATCGGCACGCCAGCCGAACTGGTGGTCGTTCATGAACCCGATTCATTCCTGAATCCAGCATGGGCTCGTGGATTCCTTGAACCGATTTACCTCGTTCAGCTCTCACGGACGCGCGACCGTTTTTCGTTCGCCGACACGTCGCCCGATCAACGGTCCGAATCACGGATTGAACTGATTTCATATCGAGCCAATTCAGCGACGGTCGAAACCGATACCGACAGACCGGAAACTGTCGTGATGACGGATCTCTACTTCCCAGGCTGGACTGTGACGATCGATGGAGAACCTGCCGACGGATACCGCTTCGAGGGAATGTTCCGAGCCGTCGACGTGCCCGCCGGTCAGCACACGATCGAATGGTCCTACCACCCGGCGAGCGTTCGCAATGGCCTGTGGGTCAGCGGCCTGTCAATCTTCGCCCTGTTGGCGATTGGCCACGTCCGCTTCTGGCATTTCAATCCGAAACGAATCGCGAGCGGACTTGCAGATCGAGGATGCCCCTAACGGTGTTGCCCGACTCGGCTGTGCAATCCAGAAACATTCAGCGCGACGAATATCGGCGTCACTTCTTCTTCTCGCTGGCGTTCTCGTCAACGCTTGAAGGCACGTTGAAATTGCTCTCGGAATCCGCCGGAAAATCGAACAGAGTCCGACCGCCCTTGTTCCCGCCGTCTGGATCGTTGGGTGACACGGTGTCGCCGTCAGAGTCGGAACCCGTCCTGACAGCCGCTCCACTGCCATCCAGTCGTGTCGAGGTCCCCATCGTTTTCGTTTTCGCTTTTGTTTTGGGTTTGTCGTTCGATCCGTTTGTCAGGAAGAATCCGACAATAGCCACGGCGACGATTGAACATCCAAGGATGATCCATTGACGAGGAATCGATTTCTTTTCAACCGACGCTTCGTGTTCGTCAGACACGTTTGGATCTGCTGAGCCTGACGGCTGTTTCGTCGGTCGGGCCTTGCTGGTCGCGCCTGTCTTTGCACCTGAAAAACCCGCATTGCCGTTCACACCGGCATCGAGCGCCTTGCCGGCCGAGAAATCGAAACTCGGAATCCCGCCTGAGGGAAGTTCACCGGTATCGATCAGCGGCATCGCCGAGGCAACGGGAATCGCCGGCTCGGCGGTTGCGTGTCCTGCTCGCAGATTGTTGTCGTATTCCAGCTTCAGTTCGGGATTCAAAAGTCCGCGTCGCGCTCCGGCGATTTCGTTGAGCAGCTGTTGCGATTCCTTGCGGTGAGGACCGTTCGCCATCTGGTGCAGATAGCTCGTCTGCCGGTTGGCCGCTGCGTCGATGACGTCCGAGTTTTCTTCAAAATCCTGGAGCCCCAGCAGCCGGTAGTAGTTCGCAGGCTGATCTTTGGGGGGAATACCCAGCCAGATGTAGTAAGGATCGAACTGGTCGCTCATCGTGGGCCGTTGAATCAACAGGAAGAGGAAACGTGCTGAGCAATCTTCGCATCACAGATCAGCAGTTTGAGTCTGCCGGGTTCTGAATTCAAGCGGCGATCGTGGACCGCGAGACTCGTTACCAGACGATGGGCAGCGAACTGAAGGATTTCGGGGCTTTCCGAAACTCGGTAGCTTCAAAACCAAAACCGGAACTACTTCAGTTCGATCGGTTCCAGCGAGAGTCGCTGATAAACCGGCAGCTTGCGGTAGTAGATTTCAAGAGTCATCGCTCCCAGGCAGGTTGCAAAATGGCGGCCTCCCTGCGCTTCGCTGACCCAGCTCCCTTTGGCGTGCCCGTCTTTTCCCTGAGTGGCCACCAGCATGTCACGCGTGCGGTTGTTCCATTCGGTCCAGAGCTTCTGCCCGTTATCGCCCTTTTCATCGCCCCATGCGAACACCGCCTGCGTGGCGTAGTAGTTGTAATACATCTCGCTACGCTTCGGCCCTTCTTTGCTGAGATATTCGACTCCGCTCTTCAGCCGGGGGTCGGATCGCTGAGCTCCGGTGTACATTCGGCAAAGAATGCCGATCGCCGTTGTCGAATCCTTGGGAGCCGCGCCAGGTCGATAGGCATATCCGGCACCGGACGACACGGTATTCAGGAAGTTGGAAATGCCGGCCCATGTCGCCGACGGAGTGAGTAGTTTTTCCGAACGAGCGCTGATCAAGGCCATCACCTGCCAGCCGAGGATTGACGTGTCGCCGGCGGATTTCGGTTGGTATCCCCAGCCACCCTGTTTCGAATCCTGATGAAAGACGATGTAATTGATCGCAAGCTGACAGGCGTTGCGTAGAATGTTGCCAAGTTTTGTCAGATCCGCCAGTGTGACTTCATGCCCCGAAGGATCAATGAATTTAATACTGCGATCCTTGCTGATCATCTTGATCAGGACTCTGTTGATGGCCAGCGCTTCGCACAAGGCGGCAGCGGCCAGACCGTGCTGATAGATCCCTCCATGACCGGGGTTCTCTCCCTTGAGGTCTCCGTATCCAGCGGGATTCACAACAATGCTCTGCAGAAGGTACTGCAGCCCTTTGCGAATTGTTTCTGCGCGAGGACCGTCGGCGTACGTGTATCCAGCTCCAAAGAACGTCAGCAGTGCTGCTCCCGTTGCACCTGTCCGACCTTGATGCGATCCGGCTCCGGGGCAATTGCATCCCGACGTCAATGAGTGATTGAAACACCAGCTTCCGTCGGGTGCCTGGTGCCGAGTCAGCCAGTCAAGAGCTGCTTCTACAGCCGCTTCACTGGAGGGTGTCCCGCCAAACTGGCCGATCGCAACCGAACGAGCGCCCAGTGCTCCCTGAGTTGCGGCTCCAGACTGGGTCATTCCGCCACCGGTGGCGTCGGCTGCCGCCGGTTCACCGGCACCGGTGATGTCCAGTTTCAGCGATTCCGGTGACAGGTCGAATTTCGCCAATTGACTG
>JAQBWV010000375.1 GCA_027624335.1 Planctomycetota bacterium | reverse complement strand
GAGCCGATCACTCCCGCCATCAGTGGATTCAGCTCACCGGGGTTTCGGAACGCGCCCATGAAGCCCACAAACTGCACGACCTGAATCAGCGGTCCCGGCGTCGTTTCGGCCATGCCCAGTCCGTCGAGCATCTCGCCGGGTTCCAGCCAGTGGAATGTGTAGACGCATTCCTGTGCGATATAGGCCAGCACGGAATAGGCGCCACCAAACGTCACCACGGCAGCCTTGCTGAAGAACAACGACTCCTGCGTATAGACGCTGTTCTTTCCAGCGACCGACCACAGTGCGGCGATCGGTGCGAACCAGATCAGCAGCCAGACCAGCAGCACGCGCAGCGAACGGCCAATCGGCGGTGCGGCAGCGATCGCGTGGTCATCGGCAATCGCGTGCTGAGCCTGCCCGTCGGAGGTCTTTTTCGCGTGCCCCTTGATGACCACAAATACGTCGGGACGTAATCGACCGCCAACGAAGCCGATCAGACCGGCAACCAGAACAATCAATGGAAACGGCACCTCAAAGAAGAAGATGGCAACGAACGCCGAGACAGCCAGCGTGACCATTGTTCGATTCTTCAGGGACCGCCTGCCGATCCTGACGACAGCTTCAATCACGACGGCCACCACTGCCGGCTTCAAGCCATAGAACAGGCCCTGCACCAGCGTCAGGTCGCCAAAGCCGGCGTAAAGAACGCTCAAAGCCAGAATGCTTACAAAGCCGGGCAACACAAACAGCAGGCCGGCGACGAGCCCTCCCACGGTGCGGTGCAGCAGCCAGCCAATGTACGTCGCCAGCTGCTGGGCTTCCGGTCCCGGCAGCAGCATGCAGTAGTTCAGCGCATGCAGAAACCGATCTTCGCTGATCCAGCGTTTCTCTTCGACGAGGATGCGGTGCATGACGGCAATCTGCCCGGCTGGTCCGCCGAAACTCAGCATGGTGATCTTGCACCACACTTTCACCGCTTCTTGAAATGTGACCACGCCAGCGGTTTCGCTGTTCGCGTCGAGTGGCCGCTCGTCCGTGTTGTCCATGCTTCCCATTCATTGAAAGGCTCACCAGTCGCGGAAACCGATCCGCCAGTTCCGAAACGCCGGCCACCACGAGACCGGCGATGACTGCTCTCCACCACATGGTTGTCTCCCTGAACTCCGCCTACGCATTGGCGAATCGTGCGGCGACCTCGTTCCAGTCGATATGCGACAGGAACTTTTCGACGTACTCCGCCTTGCGGTTCTGGTAGTCGATGTAAAACGCATGCTCGTAGGTGTCGATGACGACCAGCGGTGTCGCCATCCAGAGCACTCCCATCGCGTGTTCGTCGCTGACGACGTTGTAAAGCTTGCCGTTGACCGGATGCTTGACGAGCATCGCCCAGCCGGCAGCTCCTTTGGCGGACGCGGCAAAATCGGCGGCCCACTTGTCCATTGAGCCGAACCGCTTCTCGATAGCAGCACGCACATTTGCCGCCGGGTCGGGAGCCTGCGGTGCCAGCCCGTCGAAGTAGAACTCGTGAAGGACGACACTGTTGCCCTTGCTGTTCACTTCTCGCTTGAGTGCTCCATACGCGGCACCGTCGACGGTCTCACCGGATTTGGTGCTGGATTCCAGTCGAGCATCCGCAGCCGAATAGCCTTTCAACGCGCCTCCGTAATGAGCGGTGTGGTGTGGCGCAATCTGCTCGGCACTGAGGAACCCGGGAATTGCCGTGTGTTTCAACGGTTTCGGCTTGCCGGTGACGAGTCCACTGTGACTGAAGTCAAAGCCGTGTTCGTGCTCGTCCGCCTCAGCGACTCCCGATGTGACGAAGTTCCCGGCCAGAGCCCCTGATGAGGCAAACACAAACTCGCGACGTGAAAATCCACTCATGAGAACGACTCCTTTTCATTTGGGAACGTGTCTTAGCTTAGAAACAGAGTCCGATCATCGTTCGGACTCCGTTCATTCTACCCGGACGCCATATCTTTCGTGAGGAACTCACTCCACGGTGACTGGAACGTCGAACGTCTTCGCCTCTTCGCCGGCCAGGACGACTCGGAAGCGGATGACGACCTTCTTGACGTCCTTCGGGATGGCGAGTGCTCCCTGTGCGTAGTGGGCGGGTTCGTCTTCGGTGGTCGGCTCGTAAACTGTCGTGACTTCTTCAGCCAGCACCGTCTGTCCGTCTTCGCTCAGCAAAGCGTTAAAGACTTTGGCATCACTGACTGGCTTGCCGTCTCGCGTGATGGAAACAGCAGGTTCGACTTCTTTGCCCGCGTGCAGCGTCTTTCCATGATGACCGAGCAGGAGTTGAGTTCCCGCGTGTGCGACGGGCTGGCCTTCCCAGACCAGAGCGTCGTCTTCGCCGTGCGAATGGCCATGTGAGTGACCGCCGGCGCCGTGGGCTTCCTCGGCGAATTCACCGACGTAGGGAGTACCGTCGACTTCCGCACTGATGGAACCAGCAAACTCACGCACGATGCCGAGACTGTCATGCGTCCCCACAAACCGGGAGCACATTCCGTCTGCTTCGCCCTCTAGTGGTTGCGGTGCCAAATCCACCTGAAATTCAGGATCGGTAATGCTGAGCAGGACCGACTTCGCCTTGATGGGCGTCGGACTTTTTTCGTCGCTGCCGAGGATGTAGATGACGGACTCTTTCTTATCGTGGTCGACGGTGAATTCAACGTGAAATTTGCCGCCTCCCCAGTCGGCCAGCGTGCCGTCATGCGGGCCTGCTCCGTGGCCTCCGTGCGGATGGCCGTGGTCGCCTTCTTCTGTTTGAGCTCCGGGCTGAGCCGCAGGAGTGGTCGGAGCGGGGTCTTCCGATCCGCCGCAGCCGGCCAGCAGCGTCATCGCAGTGGTGGTTGCAAAGGCCGTGAGCAAACTGTTGAAAGTCTTCATTCGAGATACTCCTGAAAAAATTGGTGTCACTGCGACGCTGCAGCGATCGGGTTGCGAATTACCGCAAGACAACACGTCTTTGCGGTTCCGGGTTGGTGTTTCGATCAGGCCTTCATCAGTGAATCAGTTCCTCCGTCGAATCATCGAGCTGCGCCAGCCTTGCAGCGTCCTTGCCGCTGAACTTCCAGAAGATGCCGGGGTGAATCAGGAACTCGCAGAACGTCGATGTGAACAGACCACCGAGGATGACCGTCGCGACCGGGTAAAGAATTTCTCGACCGGGTTCCTGACCGCCGAGCACCAGCGGGATCAAGCCGATGCCGGCCGTGAGTGCCGTCATGAGCACGGGGGCAAGTCGTTCCAGACTGCCTCGCAGAATCATGTCACGTGAGAACTCTTCGCCTTCTTCTTTCATCAGGTGGAAGTAGTGAGTGACCAGCAGGATGCCGTTTCGTACCGCGATTCCACCCAGCGAGATGAAGCCCACCAGACTGGCAACCGTCAGCGATTGATTGGTGATCACCAGCGCGAGCACGCCGCCGATAAACGCAGTTGGGAGTGCGTTCAAAATCTGCAGGACGACTCGCACCGACGGGAACAGAATCGTCAGCACGACAAACATGCCGATGACCGAGACACCCGCCAGCACAACGATCGTTCGGGTGGCTCGCTGCTGACTCTCGAACTGACCGCCGTATTCGATGAAGTAGCCTTCCGGCAGTTCGACCTGACTCCCCACGCGCCGCTCGATTTCGGCAACGGCGCTGGCGAGATCGCGGTCCTGCGTGTTGCAGCGAATGACCATGCGACGGCGAGCGTTCTCGCGGTTCACGGCGTTGGGGCCGGTCCCGCGACCGATGTCCGCCAGTTCGTTCAGCTCGATCTGTCCCCGGCCATTCGGCAGGTCGATTCGTAACCGTCCCAGATTCGCGTAGTCGGTGCGGTACTCCTCTTCCAGTCGAACCAGCAGGTCGAAGCGGCGCTGGCCTTCCAGTACCTGCGAGATTACTTCTCCCTGTAAAGCCGTCTGCACAATAGTGGCGACGTATGCCCGCGTGACTCCATGAAACGCGAGGTCGTCCGACCGCAGCTTGATGTGCAGTTCTTCCGTCTGCTGGATCGGTTCGATGACGGGCGGTGTGACGCCGTCGATGTTCTGCACCGTCGACTTCACACGTTCGGCCAGTTGACGAAGAGTGTCGAGGTCGTCGCCGTGAATCTTGATGGCAATCTGCGCGTAGACACCCGAAACCATGTGGCTGATCAGGTGAGCCAGCGGCTGTTCGACTTCCACGTCGATGCCGGGAACTTCGTCGCCGATCTTCTCCAGCAGTTCGGTGAGAATTTCGTCGCGGTGCCGGCCGCTGTCCGGGTTCATACTGAGGATGTACTCGCCCGCGTTGACCGGCGAGGCATGCTCGTCCATCTCGGCGCGTCCCGTGCGGCGGACGAAGTGTAGAATCTCGCCGTTCGGGTTCTTCGTCGACTTCTGCATTTCCCGCAGTCGAGCGTCGATCAGTCCGGATGTCTGGTTGGACGCATCCAGCGACGAACTCGGCGGTAAGGTGACGTTGATCTGGACGCTGCCTTCATCGAATTCAGGCAGGAAGTTGCGACCAAGCTGAGCCATCTCCCAACCCGCAAACGCGACGAGCAGCCACGTCAGCAGCAGCAGCGTCGTCGGAATGGCCATGCTGAGCCGAATCAGGTAGCTGGCCATCCACTTCATGGATCGCAGCAGGATGCCGTCGTGTTCGGCGTGTGTCGCTTTGGACTGTGGCAGCAGGTAGTACGACAACACCGGAGTCACGGTCAGCGAGACCAGCAGTGAGGCCAGAATCGAAACGATATAGGCCACGCCCAGCGGTGCGAACAGTCGCCCTTCCACTCCAGACAATGCGAACAGCGGCAGAAACACGAGGATGACGACCGCCGTGCCGAATACGATCGCGCTGCGGATTTCCTTGCTGGCTTCATACACAA
>JAQBWV010000063.1 GCA_027624335.1 Planctomycetota bacterium | reverse complement strand
CGCTTACGTAGAGCGACTGGCCCTCAACGAAAGTAGGTTTGCCTCGACTTGAGTGTCAGGCTATTTCTTCTGCTCTTTCGTGTCCTGAGGCTTTTCAGTGCTGCCCGCAGCTGCGGGCAGTCGGTTTTCGTCATTGTTGCAACAAGACCAGATCGGCCGGGTGTCTTTTCTCGCGGGACTTCGAGATCGATTGTGAATCCGGTGGCCGTGAACTCATCGCTCAGTCGTTGATTCCAGTATTCGTGTCGAAGAAGGCTCGGCAATCGCTATTTCGGGGAGCAACACAAAAGCGTTTGGCTTGATCAGTGAGTCGAAGCACGCTTTTGATTGATCTTCCGTGTTTGACTGATTCAGCAATGACCAAACCGGATTCCCGCAGGACGTCTCTTGCTTTGAAGAGAGTCCAGAAAGCTCCGATGACGCGATGTACATTATCAGTCCGGCCATTTGATAATGCGTGCCGAGTCCTTGGCGGACAGAATATAGGCGGGCAGCGAATCAACCCCGGCTTCGACGGCTTTAGCGATGCGGTGCCAGCCGTCAATCGGCCACAACTTTGACAACTTACGTGGCAAACGGGCGAGCAAGATGGGCACATCAAGATCGAGTGTAACTGCCCACCCGGCGTGTTCTTGGAAGTCACCGAAGAAGTTGGTTTTTCTGGGTTTTCGGGCAGTTTCCTGATTTGATTACTACTGACGCACTGCCATCGCCGATTTCCAAAACATGGCCGAATCGGTCGGGTCTTGGTACAGCCTCGAAACATTTGTCGAAAATACGCTGTTTTTCCGTCTTTCTGCTGTTGCCTATATTGCCACGCCGCTGAAACCAGTCACCGGACGGGCAGTCACACTCCTTCCGATGTCTGCAAGGGGAAACTACGGGTGCTTCATTGCAGACTCCATCGACGGTACACTCGACGGTTTTCGTGATACTGATTTAATTTCCGAGGCGCTGATGTCGCATCCTGATTTTGAACCGAAAGACGATTCGCCGAGCGAACCAGCGCCGCATTCGCAGGAATGGTTTGATTCGCTGCGTCACACGCTGGGCGAAGCAGCGTGTCGGCAGTTGGGCTTTTATGTCATCCCTAATGACTTGCTGCTGTCAGTCGTGATCCCCGTTTACAACGAGCGCGACACTTTGCAGGGGCTGCTCGAGCGGGTGAAGGAAGTCCCGATCCGCAAAGAGATTGTGCTCGTCGATGACTGCAGCCAGGACGGTACGCGCGATCTGCTCAAGCAACTGGAAGACGAACAGCGTGGGCGTGAAGAAGCCGCTGAAGATGCTGAGTCGTTACCCAATAATCGAATGACGTTCGTCTATCACGAGAAGAATCAGGGCAAGGGAGCTGCGGTTCGAACCGGCTTCGGCGCCGTGCAGGGCGATCTGGTCATCATTCAGGACGCGGACCTGGAGTATGACCCGTCCGAGTATCCTCGGCTTCTGCACCCGATCGTCGAAGGGAAAGCGGATGTTGTTTTCGGAAGTCGTTTTCTGGGAGATAAGCCTCACCGAGTGCTCTACTTCTGGCACTACCTGGGCAACCGATTTCTGACGATGATGTCGAACTGCTTCACCAATCTGAATCTCACGGACATGGAGACCTGCTACAAGGTCTGCCGCCGTGAAGTCATCGACGAGATCGCTCCGCTGCTCAAACAGAACCGGTTCGGGTTCGAACCGGAATTCACCTCCCGCATCGCCCGTCGCCACTACCGGGTGTTCGAGTTGTCGTGCAGCTATTCCGGTCGCACCTACGACCAGGGCAAGAAGATCGGCTGGCGAGACGGCTTCTCCGCGCTGTGGTGCATCGTCCGCTACGGCCTTGCAGAGTGAGCGGTCCGGGTCCCGACTTCCGTGTTGGCTTTGACGGTCTCTTCCCGAGCTGCGTATGATGACTCATCAATGATTTCGAATGAGTTATGATTACCCACCGCTCCGTGGCGAACCTTTTCGTTCACCGCCCACCACCTGCCTTTCCCACCGTGGAGTTTCTCGATGGTCGATTCGAGGCTCAGAATCTGTCGTACTGCCCTCAGCCTTGCTGTTGGAATATGCGTTGCGTCGAACCAGACGCTCGCAGCGCCGACACTCACGACGACGTCACCCCAGGCAGTTGCCCCCGGAAGTCAGACCGACGTCAAACTGCAGGGTGGTGATCTGGCGGGAGCCACGCAAATATGGACCGGCTTCCTCGGGAAAGCGGAACTCGCTCCCGACGTTAAAGGCAATGGCACGAACGCTGCCCAGGCCACCTGGCGATTCACCGTTCCGGCGGACACTTCAGTAGGTATTCACGGAGTGCGGATTGCAGGCCCCAACGGTGTTTCGCCGCTGAAGTTGATCATGGTTGATGATCTCGCGTCCGTTGCACAAACAGCCGGAAACACAACGCTGGACAAAGCTCAGGAATTGACGCTGCCGGTCGCCGCAGATGGTGCGGTCGCAAACCTGTCCCGCAACTATTACCGGATCAAAGTTGCCGCCGGTCAGAAGCTGTCCGTGGAAGTCGTCGCTCGACGTCTTGGTTCTGCCCTGGATCCTTTGCTGCGGTTGCTCGATGCCAAAGGTCGCGAGCTGACTTACAGTGACGACGAACCCGGACTCCGTGGCGACGCCAGACTGCATCACACCTTTGCTGAAGCAGGCGAATTCCTGCTAGAAGTTCGTGATATCCGCTACCAGGGCGGAGCAGGTTATTTCTACCGATTGCGGGTCGGCGATTTTCCGTGTCTGTCAAGTCCATACCCGCTGGGCGTGACGAGAGGCTCGGTTGCGAAGGTGTCGTTCGTTGGTCCGGATGCCGAAGGCGTCGGCGAAGTTGAAGTGCAGGCACCTTCCGAAACCAACGTCAACTGGGTGAACGTCGCCGCTCGACGAACCAACGGAAGCAGCAGCGGCTTTGCCATGCTGAGAGTTGAAGATGCCCAGGTCGCCGTTGAGGCGGAACCGAACAACGAGCTGGCCCAGGCAACTCGCGTTGAGCTGGGACATTCAATCAACGGTCGCATTGATGCTCCAGGTGATGTCGACCACTTTGTGTTCGCAGCGAAAAAGGGCCAGAAGTTTCGGTTCAACGCGGTCACTCGTCGACAGGGAGTCCCGACGTCTGCCTGGCTTCGACTGTTGAACGCTGATGGAGGACAGGTTGCCGCGAAGGAAGACTTCGGAGTCGGAGACGCGTTCTTCGATTACACATTTCCCGCTGACGGTGATTTCACGCTGGCCATTGAAGAATTACATCGACGTGGCGGTGCGGCGTTCGCGTACAGGGTCGAGGCTCACCCGACCGCACCGACATTTGATCTGAGCGCCGCCGAGGACACGGTCAACATCGGTGCTGGCTCGACGGCGATGCTCACCGTCAACGTCGTACGGCGAGGCTACAACGGACCCATTCAGGTTGCTCTCACGAATCTGCCGGCAGGTGTCACAAGTAATCCCACGGTCATCGGGCCTGGCATGAACACAGTCGTGCTGACAGCAAGTAGTTCGGCGGAAACCGCCGCGGGCACGTTTGTCCCGGTGACGGTCGTTGGACGAGGACTGAACGGGACTGACGAGTTTGAAGTCGTCGCCAGCACCGAGGAGAAACTGAAAGCAGGTTTCAACGCGTTGCCCTGGGGGCCGCAGAATCTCGATGGGCAGGTTGCGGTTGGAGTCAGTCCAAAGCCGCAGATTCGGTTGCGTCCGGAAGTCGGCGAGATCGTTTTCGGTCAGAATCTCTCGGCAACGGTGAAGATTCTTGTCGATCGGGATGAGGGCTTTGACGAAGCGGTCACGCTGGCGATCACTCCGGAAGCCACCAAGGGCGGTTTGCCGGGCAACGTCACCATCGCCGTCGCACCAATAGCTAAAGGCCAGAAAGAAGCGGTTATTACTTTTGCGGCAACCGACAAAGCCCCGCTGGGCGATTTCACGGCGGTCCTGACCGGGACGATCAAGCAAGGGAAAGTAACCGTCGTTCAACCGGTGCCGGGAGTCACGCTGCGGTTGCAGGCTCCTATGACACTGGCATTGGTTCCTGCAGGCGACAAGTTCGCTGTTGGAACAGAGCTGAAAGCCAAAGTCACGATCCGGCGTAATCCGGCCCTGAAAGGGGAAGCGACACTCACCTTCCAGAACCTTCCGAAGGGAGTGACAATCGCTGCGGCGACGATTCCGGCCGACAAAAATGAAACAGAAGTAACGCTCGTTGCGGCAGCGGACGCGGCCAAGGGAGCGATCAGCAATCTCAGTGTTAAAGCTGAAGTTACCGTTGGTAAAGTAAAAGTGTCGGCGGTCTCACCTAACGTTAAACTGACTGTTGAATAGTAAATGTAACTGTTGAATACACGGCCCGGTGTGGCACGCACCGTCGCCGGAATAACGATCGACCAACCCTGCGTCGTGCGTTCCCGATTCAGACGCTTCACTTTTCGGAGAGCCATTCAGATGCGTCACTCGAACATCCTGAAACTGACAGCCGTTCTGTTCAGCCTGAGCTGTCTTACGCAGACGGGTTCCTTATTGGCAGCGAATGAACCGTCCGGACTAACTACCGAGTCAGCCTCGTTTGAGCTGGCCGGCCTGCGATCGCAGAAACAGATCGTCGTGACCGGGCAATTCGGTGACGAAGTACGTGACGTCACCCATCTTGCAACGTTGACCTCGTCCGACCCGAACATCCTGAGGCTGGAAGGCTCGATTGCCCGACCGGTCAGTGACGGTTCCGTGAAGATTACCTGCCAGTTCGGCCAGCAGACGTCGACCGTCGATGTCGTCGTTAAAGAAACAGGGGCACCGCACCCGGTCAGCTTTAAGAACGAAACGCTGGCTGCTCTGAGCAAAGCGGGATGCAACGCGGGAGCGTGTCACGGTTCACCGTCCGGCAAAGGAGGCTTCCGGTTGTCGCTGCGAGCCTTCGATCCGCCACTGGATATCCTGACCCTGAGATCAGAATTTTTCGGCCGACGGACCAACGCTCTAAAACCTGACGAAAGTCTGCTCCTGCAGAAACCGTTGATGGAAGTCGCTCACGGCGGCGGTCGCCGACTGAAGAAGGGTGGCCCAGCCTGGTCAGTTCTGCACAATTGGATCGGCGAAGGACTGCAAATCGACAAGTCGGACGCAACGACACTTTCGCGGATCGAGATTCTCCCAGGGCACCGGGTTCTGCGCGACGCTTCGGATCGGCAACAGCTGTCGGTGAATGGTTACTTCAGCGACGGCAGCGTCCGTGATTTGACGGCCTTGACGGTGTTCACTTCTTCGAATGAATCAGTCGCCAGTGTCAATGACGATGGTCTCGTCGAGAAAACCGGTCGCGGAGAAACAGCAATCCTTGGCCGGTACCTCGACAAGATGGCGACGGCAGACGTGACCTTCCTGGAACAGGTGCCCGGTTTTGAATGGAGCAATCCGACTGAGAACAACTTTGTCGACACTCACAGCTTCAGCAAATTGAAGCAACTGCAGATTCTTCCATCGGACGTCTGCACTGACGAAGAGTTTCTGCGTCGCGCGTACCTCGACCTCACTGGTCGACTTCCGCGGATCGAGGAAACGCAGGCCTTTCTCGCCGACAGTGCCAGAGATCGGCGACTAAAGCTGATTGACTCACTGCTTGAGACTGAAGACTTCGCTGAGTTCTGGACGCTCAAATGGAGCGATATTCTGCGGTCCAACAGCAAAAAGCTCTCGGTGACGGGAACTCACAAGTTTCAGCGCTGGGTTTACGACGGAATTCGCACGGACCAGGGCCTCGATAAGCTCGCTCATGAACTTCTGACGGCCAGCGGCAGCGTGTTTGAAAACCCGGCGGCAAGTTACTGGCGAGCCAGCCGAGACCCTAACGACGCCACTGAAACCACCGCTCAGCTGTTCCTGGGCATTCGCATTCAATGTGCGAAGTGCCACAACCATCCCTTCGAAAAATGGTCGCAGGACAACTATTACGGAATCGCGGCAGCGTTTACTCGAATCGGTCGCCAGAAGGGCGCACAGCCTGACGAAGAAATTATTCACGTCACTCATTCCGGCGAGATCACGCAACCCCGCACCGGGCAGACAATGAAGGTTCATCTGCTGCTGGAGGGCGACGTCGACGTCCCTGCCGATCAGGATCGCCGCCGCGTCTTCGCGGACTGGTTGGTCTCGCCTGAGAATCCCTTCTTCGCGAAAGCTTCCGTCAATCGAATCTGGGGTCACCTGATGGGCCGTGGAATCGTCGAACCGGTTGATGATTTCCGGGATTCCAATCCACCATCGAATGCAGTTCTGCTCGACGCACTTGCTGAGCAATTCGCGAAGTACGGCTTCAGTCGTAAGTGGGCCATCCGCACGATCATGAACAGCCGCGTCTACCAGCTCAGTTCTAAGAAGAACGATTTCAACGCGGACGACGAAATCTACGCATCTCATGCGACGCCTCGGTTGTTGTCCGCAGAGCAGCTGCTGGACGCTATCTGTCAGGTGACCGACGTTTCGGAAAGCTTCAAAGGACTTCCGGCCGGAACGCGTGCGGTTGCTCTACCCGACCCGCCGACAGATCACTACTTCCTGAAGGTCTTTGGTCAGCCACAGCGTGAGATGGCCTGCCAGTGTGAACGATCCAGCGAATCGAATCTTTCGCAGGCATTGCAGATGATCAACGGCCCGACCGTTCACAACAAACTGCGAGCCGACAACGGTCGAATTCACCAGATGAGCAAGGCTGGCAAGAGCGACGACGAGATCATTTCGACGCTCTATCTTGCAGCTCTGGCACGCAACCCGGTGGAAGCGGAACTGTCCGCGGCTCGGAAGCACATTGCTGGTAGCACAGATCGAATGCTGGCGCTCGAAGACGTTGGCTGGGCAATCCTGAATTCGAAAGAGTTCCTGTTCCAGCACTAACTGGTCGTAACGTTACCACGTTCAAAGCCCGGCTTTCGCTGAAAGCCGGGCTTCTGTTTATACCCACTCGAAACAACGCAGATTCAGGAGAAGCATCAAGTGAGCACACTGGAAGGCAAAGTGGCGTTGATCACTGGCGGCGGCAGTGGGATCGGAGCCGAAATTGCCCGCACCCTGGCTGAGAACGGATGCCGAGTCGCAATTGCCGGGCGGCGTGAATCGCGTTTGCAGGAAGTCGTCGCCAGCTGCAATCATGAAATTCTTTATCGAGTTTGTGACGTCGCCAGTCGCGACGATGTTGCCGGGCTGTTCGCCTGGGCCGCGTCACATGTGGGCTCGATCGACATCCTGATCAACAGTGCCGGAATCAACATCGCAAAACGATCGATGGCCGAGCTTGACCCGACCGACTGGGACAAGCTCCTTCAGATCAACGCAACCGGTGCTTACAACTGCATCCGCGAAGTCCTGCCGCAGATGCGAGAGCGACGTGATGGAGTCATCGTGAACATCAGCTCGGTGGCCGGTATTCGAGCAGGCGTACTGGGCGGCGTCGCTTACAACGCTTCGAAGTTCGCCATGTCGGCGTTGAGCTTGACGGTTGGCGAAGAAGAACGTCAGAACGGAATTCGGTTGACGTCGATCTATCCCGGCGAAGTGGAAACTCCGATTCTCGATGAACGTCCCGTGCCTGTCTCCGCAGAGCACCGCGCTAGAATTCTCCAGCCGGAAGACCTCGCCGCCGCAACTCTGATGGTTGTGAGTCTGCCGCCGCGTGCCCGCGTGCCCGAGCTGGTCATCATTCCGACGACACAGTCATTTACGTGAATGTGAGGACTCTGCAGCGTATTTCGCTCTGACGATTGAATTGCCGGAAGAGTCCCGTAATTATGGCCGTTTCCGCCTTTCCGAGGCGGCACGCGTTAGTCGCTCAGCGGGAACTTTCTGCCGGGCGGAATCCTTCCACAACGAGTCGTGCGCCTGGCTTCCAGCCACCCTCCCGCGCCGAGTCTTTATACCCAGGTTACCGACGGAGCACTCAAGTGAGCGATCAATCTCTCGACCAGAAGATGTCTCAGGCCAAAGAAGAACTCGATCAGCATATCCGGGAGATGGTGGTCTGGCATTTCAGCCCGGACACCGGCTGTGACTACTGGCTGAACAAGGCTAAGACGCTCGACTTCAATCCACTCGAAGACGTCCAATGCTTTGAGGATGTTAAGAAGTTTCCCCTGTTTGAAGATGAAGACCTGCGCGGCGGTCCGCTCGACAAGTGGGTTCCGAAAGGCCTCGCCGGAAAGCCAACGTACGTATTTGAGACCGGCGGCACGACAGGGATTCCGAAATCTCGCGTCGTCATCGAGGACCACTGGATCGATTACGAAAACTTCAGCGAAACGTTGCCGGACGAGCATTTCCCTCGCGGATCCAACTGGCTGATGCTCGGCCCTTCTGGTCCGCGTCGCTTGAGACTCGCTGTTGAACATCTTGCCCAGCACCGAGGCGGCATTTGTTTCTGCGTCGACCTCGATCCTCGATGGGTGGTCAAGCTGCTGAAGAAGGGCAAGACCGAAGAAGCCAAGGCCTATGCCGAGCACGTCATCGATCAGGCTGTCACGATTCTTCGAGCGAACCACGACGTGCAATGCATGTTTGCGACACCAAAGCTGCTGGAAGCTCTGGCGATGAGGCTGATCGACGAAGGATCGAGCATCGAAGAATCCGGCATCAAAGGCATCTTTGCCGGCGGCACCGAGTTTACTCCTCAGTGGTTCCGTTTCTGCAAAGAGGAACTTCTGGGCGACAATGTTTTCATTACACCGACCTACGGGAACACGCTGATGGGTCTGGCGTGTGGTAAACCATTCGATCTCGCAGACAACTACAAGATCACCTACTTCGCTCCGCAGCCCAGAGCGGTGATCGAAGTTGTCCAGTTCGACGATTACAACAAAGTCGTCGAAGTCGGCGAAACCGGTCGAGTAAAGCTCTACACGTTTACCAAAGAACTCTTCATTCCCGGCTTCATGGAACGCGACGAAGGGGAAAGAGAAGAAGCGATCGACGTCTACCCCTGGCGAGGCATCAGCGGCACGCGCCCCTTCCACGAACTGCTCACAACGACCACGGTGGGCGTTTATTGATCTGCATCTGACGCAAAGACGCGAAGCCGCAAAGGATCGCAAAGCGGCAGGCAGCAAACATGAGTGAGAATGAGTTAAGCCACCTCATCATTGGAGCTGCCATTGAGGTTCACTGTGAACTCGGAGGCCCCGGAAAACTTGAAGAACTTTATGAAGAGGCTCTTTGCTGTGAGCTGCAGTTGCGGGGGCTCGAAATCGAGCGTCAGGTTGCGATTCCAGTTCTCTACAAGGGTAGAAAGCTCTCGAAATCTTACCGCCTTGATCTGCTTGTCGGCCGCCTGGTGATCGTCGAGTGCAAGGCAACAGAATCAGACAATGCTCTTTACCAGGCTCAGTGCTTAACGCAACTTCGATTGACCGGCCTCAAACTCGGGCTGGTCATCAATTTTGGAAACAAATTCTTGAAGGACGGCATTCACCGAGTCGTGAATGGACTTGAAGGCTGAAAATACGAGAAGGCTCTTTGCGATTCTTCGCGTCTTCGCGGCTTTGCGTCAGATTTGAACCGAAAAGGAAATCTCAGATGTTAGAAATCCCAGTCATCCGTTGGGGCAAAGAATACGAGTCCATGACCAGGATGGACGTTGTCCATTTTGAGACCGGTGAGACTCTTGCCAGAGTCCATGAGGCTAATGGCGGCCTGATCAAGATAGACATGAAGAAGGCGAAGAAAGCACGAGAGATCCTGCGTCAGTTCAGCATTCAGGAACTCGTCGATAAGTGCGCAGTCGCCGGCGAACTTTACGAGAACGCGACGCTTCCGCTGGGTAATGGCGAGCAGGATCCGGACAGCTTCTGCAACATGCAGTCAGCCACGACCGGGCTTCCGGAGCACATGTGCCGCTTCAACATGTCGAAGAACGCTTTCGTCATGAAGCACATGGGCGAGATTCTGAACGCACTCACGCGAGGCTTGCCGTTCGACATTCTCACCAACGGTTACGGAATGGAAGACCGCGGAGTCATGGTCAGCTACCAGGCCAACTGTGATGCCGCCGGCTGGGTGCTGCCGTCAAACAGTCCTGGCGTACACACATTGTGGCTGCCTGTCATTCCGCTGCAGATGGGTCTGGTTCTGAAACCTGGTCCGGCGGAGCCGTGGACTCCGTACCGCATGTACGAAGCCTTCGCTCAGGCTGGAATTCCTCGCGAAGCGTTCTGCCTGTACCCAGGTGGAGCCGACAAAGGTGCCGAACTCGGTGCGGCGGTCCTCGAAAGCTGCGAGCGAGCCGTCATCTTCGGCGGTCTGGCCACGATCGAGCGTTATCACGGGAATCCAAAAATCTCGGCTCATGGACCAGGATTCTCGAAAATAATTCTCGGCGACGACGTCGTCGACGACTGGGAGAAGTATCTCGACATCATGGTCGACTCGGTTTACGTCAACAGCGGTCGAAGCTGCATCAGCTGCTCGGGCATCTGGGCCTCCCGTCACACCGCCGAGATTGCCGACGCGATGGCAAAGCGGCTGGGACCAATTGCTCCGCTGCCGATGAATGATCCGAATTCCGGTCTGGCCGCCTTCACGATGCCGGGTGCCGCGAAGGCGATGAACGGCCAGATCGACGATGGCTGCAAGTCAGCAGCGGTCACGGATGCGACGGCGAAGTACCGAGGCGGCGATCGACTTGTCGAAAACGAACGTTGCGACTTCCTCCGACCGACAGTCCTGCACGTTACCGACGCAGATGACCCGATGGCCAACACCGAGTTCATGTTCCCGTTCTGCTCCGTTGTCGAATGTCCGCAGGACAAGATGATCAGCAAAATCGGTTACACGCTGGTCGGCTCGTGCATCACGAAGGACGAGAAGTTTTCGCGTCAGCTTCTCGACGCAACGAATATCGATCGGCTCAACATCGGCGAAGTGAGGACGCTGCAGCTCAACTGGCTGCAACCGCACGAAGGGAACATCATCGACTTCCTGTTCCGGGCCCGTGCCTTCCAGAACGCTCCACCACCGCCACACTGATCGTCGGCACGAAAGTCAGCTGGCAGAAAGGTCGGTCATTCCCTGGATGATCGACCTTTTGTCGTATCAGCAGTCTCCATCGCTTATTCGCGTTTGCCTGCGGCCTTCGTGCGAGCACGGTCAACGGACTGCTTAAGCCACTCATCGAATTGTGCGGGTTCGACTTCCAAAAGCTTTGAAAGTCGTTTCAGCATGACAGCTTCCTCTTTGCGTAATCTGCCGTCGACGATTGCGATCTTGAACAGAAGCTGCAGGACTTCTTTCGGCCGGTCGACCGCGACGCGAAACTGGTTGGCGTAAAACTGTTCGTCAGTTTCGGCGCACTCGATCATCGCCGAGAGGGAAGCGGCACCAACACCAGCCTGGTCCGCCAGACGTTGCAGGACGCGACGCTCTCGCTCCGACGTTTCGCCGTCTGCGCCCGCCACGCAACACGCCGCTCTCAACAAGTCGACCTGTCGCATTGATTCAGACATCAGCGGATCCCTTCGAAGAAATCACTCCAGGGCGTTTCTGGAGTGAAGAGGTATAACTTCTCAACTTGTCCACCATTCCACCCATTGATCGAGAACCAGATGAAACCAGGTCCCAGCAGTATCGTGCTCATAGAGCCACGTCAGCGGAGCGTAGATCAGTTCGAGAATGGCCTGTACGGGTCGATTGGATCGGTCATGCAACCACGCTGCAGGACCAATAGATAGAAGATAGAAAACTGGCAGCGAGGCGCAACCGGCGGCAACGACGTATCCTTTCGACCTGTTCCGGTCTTCTTCGTCCTGCTTCATGTCGCGGTCTCTACTTCAGAACGGCGGACAACTGATCCCTGAAGAACGAAATCAGATTCTGCACTTTGAATCAGAGAAGACAATCGACCAGTGCCAAAAAAGGTATGGCGACTCTGCCTGACTGAATGTTGCTGGCTTTGGCGGACGCGCTACGAAGAAGCGCCGTGTGGTTTCCAGCGTTGCTGACAAGGTGAAAGTAAATCGTTGAGCAGTCGGCGTCAGCGTGTTTTCAGCGATTGTGCGTTTCGTTAACCATCAGATAGCTGCCGTGGATGTGGTCGCGGCGGGTGTCGGCAGGCAGCAGCTTGTCCTGTAGTGATTGTTCGACGAGTGCGGCGAACTGGTTGACTCCAGAAGTGTCAGCGGGTGTCTGGTCCGGTGCAAAAATCTGGATGGTCAAGCCGGATCTTTGTGCTTGTGGTGTCGCGAGGAATCGCAGACCGTCGCGACTGTGCTGCTGCTCGCCGGAATCAAACATGATGAACGACGCATTTGTCACTTGATGCGAGCGCGTCATGCAACTTTCGGAAACCACATCACGCAGAGTTACGTTGGACCGCACCACTGCCTGCCCCGTGGAACGGTAAAACTAATTCCGACGAGGGATTGCGATCGTCACGGAATAATCCGCTCCGCCGTTCGGCGAATCGGACAGGTACAGATCAAAACCGTCAGCTGTTCTTTCAAGAGCAATCACGTCTCGCCCATGACGGTCGACAATCCAGGCTCTGGTAAGATCCAGCGAAGGCCCTAAATCTGTCCAGGCAATCGGAGTCTGTTGGAGGTTGGTCCAGGGTTCGCCATCGAACAGTACCTTTCTGAGAACGTCCCAGTGTCGGTGTTCGTAGCGGACGCTGTCGCTGGTGAAAACGATCTTCCCACTGCCATCGCACCAGCTTGAGATCCTCAGAAGCTTTGGCTGAGCGGCAACAGCCTCGTCAAACGCAGCGGCTGAGCCACGCGAGACCGATTTGGAAAGACGCTTATCGGAAGGTACTTCCTTCGCGTTCAACACTGTTCCAACGATTGCACACAGAGTAATTACATGAAGAGCTGTTTTCATCGTGCTGCCTTTCTGTCGAAGATGACCGAAACAGCACCACGGTAGCCGGAAAGCCGCCGAATTGCTCGCCAGTTTTCTGAACCAGCACGTGAAAACGTTGCCAGCTTCAATCAGTAACCATGCTCCCCGCCGAGAACCGTATCTTCTCCGCTGGCCCCGACGAGCGTCGCGGGGCCACTGAATCTCGCGCCGTCAATCACACTGGTCGAGACGCCGCCGGTAATCTGTGCCCTCTCGATTCGACGCAGCGTGTCGGTTCCTCGTCCCTTCAGCTGAGCGTCACTCAGGACGAAGCTTCTTACATTGGAGCTTTCGAAGACGAGGTCAGTGGCGCTGCCTCCGTCAAGCGTGTCATTTCCGAGTCCACCCTGCAGCGTGTCGTTGCCGCCCTCGCCCAGAATGGTGTCTTCTCCCTCGTTCCCGAACAGGAAGTCGTCACCGCTGCCGCCGAGAATCCAGTCGTCGCCGCTGCCGCCGTCGAGGTTGTCCTGGCCGGAACCGCCCACCAGTCGGTCACGGTTCGAGCCGCCAATCAGCGTGTCGTCGCCGGTGCTACCATCGAGCGTGACCTTGCCACTGAATCCGGAAGCGTCGATGCGATTCGCTCCGGAACCGCCTGTTAGAAAGGCGAGGTCGATGCCGTCCAGCACGTCGTTTCCAAGGCCGGTCATCGATTTGTCGGTCAACGTGAAGTCGACATTATCCTGTTCGACAATTCGATCCGCTGTCCCGCTGCCGCCTTTCAGGGTGTCGTCGCCGAGACCTCCTGTAATGACATCGCCGGAACCGCCTTGAGCGTTAATCAGATCGTTTCCATTGTTGCCGTACAGCGTGTCACGACCTCCGCCGCCCATCATGATGTCATCACCGTCTCCACCGAACAGCGAATCGTTGCCCATCCCGCCGTTGATCATGTCGTCGCCCGAACCGCCGATCACCGTGTCGTTGCCGCTGCCCGTTGACAGGTCGTTGCTGGAACTGAGCAACGAAAGATCGGCAAAGTCGTTGCCGGCACCCGTATCAAGTTTCACGTTTCCGGTGAAGACGGCATCGACGGATTCAAATCGCACCGTATCGTTGCGAAACCCTGTCGTCAGGCTCAGATCACCAGTTCCCAGACGGATTCGGATTGGAGTTCCGTAGTTTCCACGATCGATCAGACTGATGCCGTCGTCGGAGTTGTCGATGTCGGAAATCGTGATTCCGGTCGACGAGTCCGCAAAGGCAATGCTGCGTGAGTCAACGTCCAGCAATTCGGTCAGACTCTCGATGCTGGTATACGAAATGCGTCGGCCATCGACAGTCAGTATTCCGTTAACGTTTGTGTCGAGTTCGTGTGTCACCGTCGCGGCATTGCCGCCGATCAGTGTGAGCGAGTCGGTGTCAGTGGTGCCTGTTCCAGCCAGACGAAGCCCGGCAACGGGCAGCGGGTTTCCGTTCGAGAAGTCGATCGTCAGTGACTCGCTGGCTGTCGTGCCGATCAGCTCTAGCTGGTCGAGTTCTCCGGCGACGAACTGTCGCAGGACAACCGGAATTCCGTCGGTCGTTAGGGAAGAATTATCTGAGAGTTGTATCACGTCGCCCTTTCGCGACAGCAGCAGGTCGTTGCTGAGAGCAGCCACGTTCAACGACTGGCTGGCGAACTCAGTCGCTCCGATGTCAACACGTGTCACTGTGTCGAGATTGCCATCCTGCACGCGAATCCGGTCCCGCTGATCACTCAGCCAGAACGAATCGGTCAGATTCAGTGCGGTACGCGAGCTGATGCTTGTTCCCGCGTCGATGGCGATGCTGCCACTTCGAGGAACATGCGTCAGCGTTGGCCCGCCGTTGTCGAGCAGTTCTGTCAGCATGGGATCCAGTGGTGAGTTGAACGTCCCGATGGCATCACTCTGCTGGCCGTTGGATGTTCCGAAAAGGCCCGTACCAATTCCCACAATGTTAGTTCCGCGACTGACAACCGTTCCGCTGATGTCCGGTGCCCCAAAGGAGTCTGTGTTCTGCGCGACGATTGTGTTGCCGATGCTGATCCCGCCCTGGCTCCAGATGCCGCCTCCAAGAGTGTCTGACGAGTTACTCACGATCGTCGCATTCGTGAGATTAACCTGACTTCCGCTGTAACTGGCGATCGCCCCGCCGTTGCCGGTCGCAGCGTTGCCCGAGATGGTGCTCTGCCCGACGGACACGGTTCCGCCAGCAATGGCAACGCCACCACCAGCGCCCGTTGCCGAGTTCGAGTAGACCGTGCTCCTCAGCAATTGCAGCGAAGACGTGTCACTCGCGATGCCGCCGCCATCGACTCCGGACGTGTTTCCGGACACGGTTGAATCGAGGAAACTGACATTGGAAGACTGAGCGTAGATGCCGCCGCCAATCTGCTGGGAGACGTTGTCGCGAAGGGTGGTTGTCATCAGCGTCAGGGTCGAACCCGGACGAGCGTTGATTCCGCCGCCGTCGTCCGTGGCTGAATTATTGGAGATCGTCGAGTCCGTGAGACTGGTCGTTCCGCCATTGAGTGTCAGCCCGCCGCCGAATCGCGTGGCGGTGTTGCCATCGATTGAGCTGTCGATGATCTCCAGACTCGCATCGAAGTTGTAGAGACCGCCGCCATCCAGTTCCGCCGTGTTGCCGCTGACGGAAACCCGCTCCAGAACCATGTTGCCCCGGTCATTGAGCAGGCCGCCGCCGTGCGAATTGATCGTTCCGCTGGCTGTGTTTCCGGTGACGACGACATCGCGCAGGATGACGTTACCGCCTTCGTTGTAGAGTCCCGCTCCAAAGTCCGCTGCTCCGTTCTGAATTGTCACACCTGACAGCGTCAGCGTGATCGATGGAGCCACGTGGAAGATGCGGTCGATGGCTCCCGCGTCAATGATTGTCGAATCCGCTCCCTCGCCCACAATGGTCAGGTTGTCAGTGATGTCCAGATCGCCGGTCAGAGCAAAGTTCTCACCGGTTCCTGTGCGGGTCAGCGTGTAAGTGCCGGCCGGCAGAGCGATGATCGCCGCACCGACGATCGAGTTCGTTTCCTGAATCGCCGAGCGAAGCGACACGTTGCCGGAACTGTCAAACGCCAGGTCATCTGCGGCCAGAACATCAAACGTGTCGGCAGTCGTGGTGACTGAGAAGGTGACCGTCCCGTTCACAAATTCAACGGCACCGATGTCGACGATCGAGACGGCATCTCGATCGCCGTCCACGTTGCGGGCGTTGCCGGTTTGATCGAATGCGGCAGCTCCTGCCGAGCGTCCGGCGTCAATCGCCGTGCTGGCAGACAGCAGACGGTGACTCAGCGTTGGTCCACCATTGTCGGCCAGTGGCGACAGGCCCGGATCCAGCAGACTGTTGGAAAATCCCATCTGGTCATTGTTCCGCCCGAAGAACAACCCCGAGGCATAGTCGACCCGTCCGATCAGATTGTTGCCGAGCGTCGCGTAAGACCCGGACACGTCATAGTCGTCACGAACGGCTGTGTTCTTAGCGACGATTGTATTGCCCAGACTCGTCGACCGGATTGACCGAATGCCGCCGCCGTATGTGCCAGCGGAATTCGCCGTGACCGTCACATTCACCAGGGACGTCGCGGCATACGAATCATTGAAGATCCCTCCACCGGAAAGCAGCGTGGAGTTACCGGAGAACGTGGAATTGCTGATCCCCAGCGACCCCGAGTTTCCAGTGTTGCTGATGCCGCCACCGTCTCGAACGGCAGCATTCGTCGCGAACAGACTGTTCAGGATCTCGGCTGTCGAGTTCTGACTGTAAAGTCCGCCGCCGTTCAACGTCGTCTGATTCCCGGAGACGGTTGTGTCGATCAGTCCCAGCGTTGCCTCGACCGAGCGGATGCCCCCGCCTTCGTAGGCGGCGTGATTGTCAGCGATGGTGCTGGAATAGATTCTCAGCTCGGCCCCGCTGCCAATGACGTTGAGTCCGCCGCCCCCTTCAGTCGCCGTATTGCCGCTTACCGAAACTTCCGTCATCGAGGCGACGACGCTCTCGATACTCAGTCCGCCGCCATCCTGAAGGGACGCGTTGTTGCGGAGTGCTCCGCCGGTCATGGTGAGCGTCCCGTTGAAAACAGAGAGCCCGCCGCCGTCGTTCTCCGTACTGTTGTTTTCGAAGATGCAGTCCGTGATGGTCACTCGGGCACCACTGGCATACAAACCGCCGCCGTGATTCTCGGAGGAGTTGTTGCGAACGGTGACTCTGTTCAGAGTGACCACGCTGCCGTTCGCGTTGCCGATCCCACCGCCGACCGAGTCGAACGCGCCTTCCGCGACGTTGTCCTCAACCACACTGTCTTCCAGGACGAGCGTTCCAAAGTTGCGAATTCCGGCTCCGTTCTGCGCGGTGCCGTTGCGAATGGTGACTCCGGAAATCTTTACATTCGCGCCCGCCAGAATGTCGAACACGCGGTCAATGTCGTTAGCATCGATGATCGTGTTGTCGGCTCCCGCACCGATGATGGTCAGGTCGCCGGATATGTCGAGATCGCCAAAGCGGCTGGTGTCGTCGTCAAAACTGTCGCGCGAAAGCGTGAATGTTCCCGACGTCAGATAAATAGTGTCGCTACCCGCCAGAGCGTTGGTTTCCTGAATGGCGGCTCGCAGCGAGGTCGTGCCGTTGCCGTCGTCGGCCGTTCCGTTACCGGGAAACAGATCAAAACCGTCGGCGGTGGCCGACACCATGAACGAGGTCAGCAACTTCCGATCCTGCAGTCGTTCACTGTGATGAGCCGGAGTCTGGCTGGCATGACTCGCGCTGCCACGACGCCGGCGATTACGGAAGCGGCGGCCGAACGGCATGAAGGGGATCATTGGACATCCTGTCCTGTGGTGCGGCACGGTCGAAATGCGATGAACGAGGGGAACTGGGAAAGCTTTAACGATAATTCGGCATTTCCCGTCGCCAGTTCCAACAAAAATCACCGATCCCGAACATTTCACTCAACTTTCCCGGTGACGAGCGAAGTCAACGCCCGAAACGGTCTCGGCAAAAGGAGTGATGGTGACCGCCCTGCATTACGGTGAATCGCGTACGACATGCATTTACTTTGTGAGAAACACAGCGTTCGAAGCGACCGCCTCAACGAGTGATCGAAATCCGAAGTCTGACTCTGCGGAACGCGCCACGACTTCTTCGACCGCCTGTCGATCTGCGAATGTGATGGGCGCTCCGGTTCCGTAGGTGATCAGTTTCTCAGCAACATTTCTGGCAACTGACGTCGTGTCTGCCCGAATCAATTTCTGAAACTGTCGAATGTCGTCGAAATGGCGACCGTCGGGCAGTTCGTAACTGGCATCAATCGCTTTTTCGCGAGACGGCTTTCCGCGTTTCACTGCGAGATACTGGTCTCGCCACTGTCCCGCGGGATCGTAGTTTTCCAGCGCAAAGCCTGGCGGATCAATCTTTACGTGACAGCTCGCGCAGCTGTCCTCGGCCCGATGTTTCGCAAGCATCTCACGAATCGACGTTGCTCCGCGAATGTCAGGTTCGATCGCCGGGACGTTCTCAGGTGGTGGCGGCACGTGAACTCCGAGCAGTCGCTCGGAAACCCATAACCCGCGAATGACCGGCGACGTCGTCGAACCGTTCGCGGTAACTTTTAGAATCGCTCCCTGCGTCAGTAGACCGCCGCGGTGATGCTCAGGCTTCAAAGGGGTTCGTCGCAGGTCGTCACCGGTGACACCATCGACGCGATAAAACCTGGCGAGCCGACTGTTGAGATACGTGAAGTCAGAAACGATCAAATGACCGACGCTGAGATTCTCGTCAATCATTGTCTGCAGAAATGTGTGCGTCTCATCGAGCATTGACTGCTGCACAATGACATCGAACTCGCGGAAGCGCTTTGGATCAGGCTCTGTGAAATCGATCAGGCTCAGGTCGAGCCACTCGGCAGCGAAGTCTCGAATAAACCGCCGTCCACGAGGATCCGCAAGCATCCGCTCGACCTCCTGTCGGATCGCCCAGGGCTTGCCAATCCTGCCGGCCTCCGCCTGCTTGAGTAGTGGCGCATCCGGCATCGTGTTCCACAGAAAGTAGCTCAGTCTGGATGCCATTGCGTAGCCATCCAACTCACCGGGCGTCTCGTGGAAGTAGAGAAACCTCGGCGAGCACAACAACGCTCGATAACCACCTCGCAGCGCGTCGAGCAGTGGAACATTCTGATCGAGGTCGGCGTGAACCATGGCTACGTATGGAGCGACTTCGTCGTCAGTGACGGGTCGTCGGAACGCACGCTGAGCAAACTGCCGCATCAGTACCGCTGAGTCCTCTTGCGGAGTTTCCGAAAGCAGCACCGCTGGCTTCCTGTTGTTCCCCGGCTGAAGTTTCAGTTCGCCGAACATCGACTTGCGCAGGAGCCAGTTGCCAGGCCCCTGGTGAAATCGTTCCATGACGATCGAGTCGATGGCGACGCCCGGGACATCCTGAGGCCCACCTTCGCCCGTCGCCACTTGTCCATTGGCGAAGCGAGCGGACTTGAGCGTCACGTCTCCCGGTTTCACTTCAATCATGTGCCCTTTGGGTAGCCAGGTTTCGAAAGTCCATTCATTCGGTTTCTCTCTGGCTTCAAACGCTCCGACCCAGCCAAGCAGCGGCGCACTCGACACGCACTGCCCCGAGCGCACCGTACACCAGACTCCGCCCGCCGGCGGAATCTTCAACGCGGATGCTCGAATTTTAAACCGGTACCAGCCATCTGCTTTAGCCGTAGTAGCCGGCAGGCGTCCGTAGAACACGAGCCGTCCCGACCACGTAACGGCCATTCCGTCGATCAATTCCGGTTCGCGAGTGGGTCGCTGTGGGTTGTTTCGAGCCAGTGCTTTGGCGCTGAACGTGTTCTGCCACTCATCGTTGGAGCTGCCAGCGCGACGAAACGCTTCGTCGAGCGCGGCGTCGACAACCATCAGATGCTGCTGCAGTTGAAAGTGCGACATCGGCTGCCCATCGGCAACGGTCGTGAATCCAGAGGTGCGAGGTTCCTCAGGCAGTAAATTCGCCAGCGGAATATCGATACCCAGCAAGTCGTGAAGAGTCCGCTCAATCTGCAGGTTCGTGAGTCTGCGACCGCGGACTCGTCCGAGCGCCCGCCACTGCTCTCGCTGATGGGCAACGAGCCAGCTGCTGGTCGATTCAGCAAACGCTGCCGTCTCCTGACGCGGCGGCTGAACTGCATCCTTCGGCGGCATTTCACCAGCCTGGACTCGATCAAGGATCCGAATCCAGCGAGCCAGTTCACCAGGCGTATTCAGGTTTCCCTGCAGCGCGGTCAGGTTGAGACCGCCTGCTCCATCATTGCCCTCATGGCAGGCGAGGCAGTGATCGTTCAAAAAACTTCTGACCGAAGCTGGAACCGCCGTCGGCAACTCAACGGCCCAACTGACTGTCGTCTGCAACGTGGCGAGAACAACGAAAGCAAATGTGGGCAGCAGGCTCAGGACGATCGACATACCGATACGGAACATTCGAGATCACCAGGAATAAGGAACAGGGTCTGCCGCCAACGATGGAACACTTATCGGCGATATGTCAGGCAGTGAACGGGAAGGATGCGGTGTCGGCAACTGCTGGCCAGGGATCGAACAGTTCGCGACGCTGGACAGCGTGTGAAACATTTCCGTCGCGGGTAACTGACCGACCATGCTACCGAAGCGTGAGCGCGATCTCCAATTCCGGCGTAGTATCGCGATGCGTTTATGCGAGCGGTCGGTGCCAGCGGCGACAAATGTTTGTGAATCCTGCAGAATGTTCTTCCTGATCCCGCAAAATGCTCCAGAACTTTACACTGCGCTGAACCGACACATTTTCGATTCTCCATTTACGAGGTTCTCTCCGTGACCCAGCACAAACCTGCCGCCGTAAACAGAGTTTCTTTCGGTCTGCATCATCGACTCTCAGCTGTGATCTGTGGGTGCGTCGTCGCTGTGACGGCGATGATTGCCACCGGACCTTCGGTCCGTGCCGCCGAGAAGAAGTCAAAACCGAACTTCATCTATATCAACATCGACGATCTGGGTTACGCCGATATCGAACCGTTCGGTTCGAAGGTGAACCGGACTCCGCATCTCAACCGCATGGCCGAGGAAGGTCGGAAGCTGACGTGCTTTTACGCCGCGCCGGTGTGCTCGCCGTCGCGAGCGTCGCTGATGACGGGGAGTTATCCCAAGCGAGCCCTCAGCATTCCGCACGTGTTGTTTCCCGGCAATGTCGAAGGGCTTGATCCAGGCGAAGTGACCGTCGCTGAACTGCTCAAAGAACAGGGCTACGCAACCGGCATTATCGGCAAGTGGCACCTCGGCGATCAGCCGGAGTTTCTGCCGAGAAAGCAGGGCTTCGATTATTACTACGGGCTGCCCTACTCCAACGACATGGGTCCGGCCGAGGACGGCGTGAAAAGCAATCTCGCAGTTCCGCTGCCGAAGGTTCGCAGCGGACGACCGCAGCAGCCACCACTGCCGCTGCTGCGAAACGAAACCGTCCTGCAGCGAGTGCTGCCCGACGACCAGCAGGCGATTGTCGAACGCTACACCAACGAAGCCGTCAGCTTTATCTGGGATCATCGCGACGAACCGTTCTTCCTCTCCCTGCCACACTCGGCGGTGCACTTCCCGCTTTATCCCGGCAAAAAGTTTCACGGAAAATCGAAGCACGGACTGTTCGGCGACTGGGTGGAAGAAGTCGACTGGAGCGTCGGGCAGGTGCTCGACACCGTGCGGCAGTTGGGTCTCGCGGAAAACACGATGGTCGTCTTCACGTCCGACAACGGTGGCCAGCCGCGTCACGGAGCGATCAACGAACCACTGCGAGGCGGCAAGGGTTCCACCTTCGAAGGCGGCATGCGCGTTCCCACGATCGCCTGGTGGCCGACGAAGATTCCTGCCGGCACCGCGTCCGACGAAATCGTCAGCACGATGGACATCCTGCCGACGCTGACCAACCTCGCGGGTGGGAAAGTGCCGACCGATCGCAAGCTCGACGGGCACGACATCTGGCCGATCCTGTCCGGCAGCAAAGACGCGAAATCTCAGTACGAAGCGTTCTACTTTTTCCGAGGCTTCAACCTGCAATGCGTCCGCAGCGGCGACTGGAAACTGCACCTGGCCAATGGCGAACTCTACAACCTCAAGGACGACATCTCTGAAGCCACCAACATCGCGCAGGATCACCCGGAATTCGTTGCGAAGCTGCGAGCATTCGCCGCCGCACAGGAAGGTGATCTCGGCGTCAAAGAAATCGGTCCCGGCTGTCGGCCACTTGGTAGAGTCAAGGATCCTCAACCGCTCATTAACCACGACGGCAAAGTACGAGCAGGCTTTGAACAGGCTGCCGTCCATGCCGGACAAGGCATCATGGTCGGAGAAGTCAGCGCGGACTCGGCGATCGTGCAACTGCGTCTGACAAAGTCAGAACAACTGATCGACGGAGATGTTGCCGGCATTGCGGGAGTCGTTCGGTTTCAGGCCGAAATGATCGAACAGAACCCGGCAAAGAATCGCGGCCCGCAACAACCTGTTCCGATGCAGATGCGACGAGTTCGCTCGCAGGATCTTCCGGCAACTGCGGAAAGGGACTTCATCGCTCGACAGGAATTCTGGCTGGCTCCTGACGCTGAGTATCGAGTTCGATCCTGGATCGGCACCAGCAGCGATGACCTGCGTGAAGGTCCAACCGCAACGTTTCGAACTCTGCCCGGCAAACACAGTGATACCTCAACACGATTCGTTGTGGTCACGGGCATGAACTACGCCAAGTTTCACGGCGATGACCGCATCGATGGAAAAATTCACCTGGCCAACAATAACACCGAATTGCCGGACCCCTACCCTGGCCCGGACAAACATCTGGGATACCCGGCTCTGGCGACGATGCTGAAGCTGAGGCCGCACTTCTTCGTCGGGACTGGCGACAACATTTACTACGACACACCGAAGGAGCCTCACGCCGAGACCGTTCCTCAGATGCGACAGAAGTGGCACGAGCAGTTCGTTCAGCCTCGTTACCGTCAATTCTTTGCCGCCGTGCCGACGTATTGGATGATCGACGACCACGATTACCGCATCGACGACTGTGACAACTCGGGTGATTACCTGCCGTCAGCTGAAACCGGGCTGCGCATCATGCTCGAACAGCTTCCTTACGGACCGTCTGACAGAGACGCCGACACAAAGACTTTCCGCACGCACCGGGTTAACAAAGACCTGCAGGTCTGGTTCACTGAAAACCGCCGCTACCGGAGCCCGAACGCGATGGAAGACGGCCCTGACAAAACGATCTGGGGAGTCGAACAGAAAGCGTGGCTGAAGAAGACGCTTGCCGCGAGCGATGCCACGTTCAAGATCATGATCTCACCGACGCCGATGGTCGGCCCGGACGACAAACGCAAGTTCGACAATCACACCAACTTCAACGGCTTCCGCCACGAGCGTGACGAGTTCTTCGCATGGCTCAACGAAACCGGCATCGCGAAAAAACATTTCTATCTGGTCTGCGGAGACCGACACTGGCAATACCACGCGCTGCATCCGTCAGGCATCGAAGAGTTCTCCTGTGGAGCTCTGGTCGACGCGAATTCCCGTCTGGGCCGCAGTCCCGGAGATCCGCAATCAACCGATCCCGAAGGACTGATCAAACAACTCTACACTCAGAAAGAGCGCTCCGGCGGCTTCCTCATGATCGAGTCCGCTCCCGGCAAGACCGATTCCCCCGCATCTCTGAACTTCATCTTCCACGACGAAAACGGAGTCGTCCTGCACCAGCACACAAAAAGCAGCAGGTAATTGCCAGAGAAGATGTCCTGATGTTTGGGCTGCCGCACTTTGCTGTGATTTTCAGGATCAATTCATGAAACGACCTCCACGTATTGGTGAGTCTGCTGAGATCAGTTTCGTCGTTGGCTCAGAACACACGATTACGTTTGCCGAGCCGCCGATGCCGGCTGTGCTGAGTACTCCAACTCTGATCGGGTTTATGGAGCAGACTGCTCGGAAGGCACTGACGCCGTTGATGGATGATGGGGAAACGAATCTCGGCGTGAAGGTCGACGTTGAGCATCTGGCAGGCACGCTGCCCGGCCACGAGGTGACCTGCACGGCTCGTGTGATTAACTGCGAACTGCCGTACGTCACGTTTCAGGTCGAAGCTCGGGACGAGACCGACCTGCTGTCTCGAGGCGTGCATCGCCGCTGCGTTGTTGATACCGCCCGGCTGGCGAAGCGGCTTTCGCGGAAAGCTCTGTAGGGAAAGCTTCCGGGAATCTCCTGGATTTCCGGGAATCTTGAAACGCCTCATTATCTGCGCCCATCTGCGGCTATTTTTTCGGCTGAACATCGTGGCATCTTGATTTGGCGATTCTGGAATTTGCGCGAAAGGATTTGGTTGCTCGGCTGTACTGGTTGTTCTGAGCCTTCTGAAAATATCGTGAGGCCAGCCGATCCAGACTGTGGTCATGGCTGCAGCGGAGAACCTGACTGATGACAACGCCCTGCCCTTCGACAACTGACCTGCGCGGACTTGTTAATGGCTCGCTGTCTGACAGCGAGGCTGACAGTCTGCAGCTGCATCTGGAGCGGTGTGAAACCTGCCAGAACGCTTTGCAGGAGATCGTCGCGGATGGTGACTTCTGGCAGTCGGCGGCTCAGAACCTGTCGGACGATGAAGCGGTCGGCCCGGGGCTGGAGCGAGTCGTTGAGGAGTTGCAGCAGCAGTCACCTGAAGACGCCGAGGAGATGGGCGAAGCGATCGAGCTGAAGCTTTCGTTCATCGATCCGCCGACCGAGCCGGGCACGATCGGTCGACTCAAGCGTTACGACATTCTGCGAGTCGCCGGTCGAGGCGGCATGGGGATTGTTGTCAAAGCATTTGATCGATCGCTGCGGCGAGTGGTCGCGATCAAGCTGCTGGCTCCGCATCTGGCGGGGAACGGTCAGGCTAAGCAACGGTTCATTCGCGAGGGTCGATCGGCGGCCGGCATCTGTCACGAGCACGTCGTCACGATTCACGCCGTCGAAGAATCGCCACCGTTCATCGTGATGCAGTACGTGAAGGGTGAGACGCTGGAAGCCCGCATTCACCGCAACGGTTCGCTGGAAGTTCGCGAAGCCGTGCGGATCGGGAAGCAGATTGCACAGGGACTGGCAGCCGCTCACACGCAGGGCGTCGTGCACCGAGACATCAAGCCAGCGAACATTCTGCTGGAAAACGGCGTCGCGCGAGTTCGCATCACGGACTTCGGACTGGCTCGCGCGGTCGACGATGCGAGTCTCACGCAAAGCGGAGTCGTCGCCGGCACGCCTCAATACATGGCTCCGGAGCAGGCCAACGGCGACGCGGTGGATGAGCGCGCCGACCTGTTCAGTCTCGGCAGTGTGATCTACACGATGCTGGCCGGTCACGCTCCGTTTCGAGCAACCACAACGATGGGCGTTCTCAAGCGATTGTGCGATCACAGTGCCCGACCGATCCGTGAGATCAATCCCGAAGTGCCCGACTGGCTCGTGCTGCTGATCAACCGGCTGCATGCCAAGCGTCCTGCTGATCGATTTCCGAATGCGGAAGAAGTCGCGACGGTGCTCGAACGCGGACTGGCGTCCCTGCAGACCGGCAACGCGACGACGATGACCGTGCCGACGGTTGAGTCTTCTGTGTCGCCAGCCAGAGGGGGCAGTCCAGATCGAATGGTGCTCGTGCATCACGAAGAGAGCGCAGACGGTGTCCGGTTCTATCTGGGAACGCAGTTCAACGCGGATAAGTCTTGATAAGTCTTTCCGTGCAGAAGGCGTCGGTTTTCGAGTCGTCGCCGAACTGCAGGCTCTGGCTGTTGAGAAATCCGATGAACCCCAGGACGTTGAAGCGACTGAGTGAAAACCAGAACAGGAGTGCTCTGAAGTTTCGTCAATCCAGACGCGAGGGTCGTTTGATGTCCGGTAGGAACACATGGTTGGGACCCCAAACGGATTCATCCGCGTCGAGTATTCTTTCGAGGAACTCAGCGGGGACGCCGTGCCAGTCAAAGTGTGAACTGAGGCACGAACCACGAGTCCCTGAGAATCGAAAAACTGTGGCGGCATAAGGTCGCGTGCCACCAGATGGAAGAGTACGAAGCCTTCCCCACTCGCGTTTCCACTGACCATGAAATAGCCAAAGCTCGTCAGAGGCATCGAAACAGAGGAACCAGCCTCGTTCATGTTCGAAATGGATGACTCTGCTATCCTGGAAGGTGCGAAAAATGTAGAACCATCGGAAGGAACGGCGAAAGACGAGTTGGATATTGCCGTCAGGCGTCTTAGACACACGCACTCGGACTTTGTCGTGGGGAGACCGGTACTCTCCGAGGTCCGAGACAATTTCACCTTCCCAAAGTCGCGGCGGTCCACTGTTCACTACAACGAAGGCAGCGATGAGAACGACAAGGGCGGCTAGAAACCATAGCGCAGCATTCAGAGATCGCGCAGGACGCTTGCTGAGTTGTTCCGACGATCGTTTTTCGGCATTGGCCATGGGGTATTCGATCAGCTGTGGTCACGTTGCTGATACGGCATTCGAGGCACAAGAGATAGAGCAATGCGAAGTCTCGTTTTAATCAGAATAGCGACGACGGGGGCGTTCACAAACCGCTCGGCGGTTTCTTTGGTGATCCGATTCAGGAAGTACAATTCTTTCGCGGAATCGTCGAGCGTCATCATGCCTTCGTCGCGTCCCGACAGAATGTAGTTGTCGATCGACGTGAGCTTGCCGGATCGAATGGTGCTGGCAATCGGCGAGTTGTTGAACATCACTTCCAGAGCCAACCAGCGTTTTTCGCCTGCGATTGAGCTGGGCAGCAGATGCTGACTGACGACCGCTCGCAGGCTGGTCGCCAGTCGGGCTCGAATCTCGTTCTGCACGGCTTGCGGGAAGACGTCCGTGTAGCGCGAGATCGCGCCGCGAGCGTCCCGAGTGTGCAGCGTGGAAAGCACGAGGTGACCGGTTTCGGCGGCGGTCAGTGCCATCTGAGCGGTCTCAGCGTCGCGGATTTCGCCGATCATGATCACGTCAGGATCCTGCCGCAGGCCGTGCTTCAGACCGTCGGCGAACGATCGCACATCCATACCGACTTCCCGCTGCGTCACGACGGCGCCGTCGGACTTGGGATATCGATACTCGACGGGTTCTTCGATCGTGATCACCCGACAATTACCGGCGGCGATCAGTCGAGAAACCAGCATCGCCAGCGTCGTCGTTTTGCCCGAGCCAGTCACGCCCGTCACCAGCACCAGGCCATTACGGAAACTGGTCAGCTTTCTGGCGGTCGCTTCCGGAAACCCCGCCCAGTTGAGATCGGGAATGGTTTCCGGGATGAGTCGGATACACGCACCGATCTGCTGATCGCTGACGAAATAGTTGACTCGAAACCGGTGAGACGTTTCGCCGATCGGCAACTGCCACGAGAAGTCCGCATCCTGATCAACCAGAAACTGTTCGAAGATCTTCTTCGGACACGCATCTTCAAGAATTGGTCGCAACGAATCGCCTGCCAGCGGCTCCTCATCAAGTGGTTCCAACATCCCATGCACACGCAACACCGGCGGCTGCCCCACAACGAGATGCAAATCCGACGCCGCAGAATTCACTGCCTGAGTTAACCATCCCAGGAGAGGAGTTGAGATTTGAAGCTCGGATTTTTCAGCGGAATCTGTCATGCGACGATGTCTCTCGAGACGAACGATCTGTCCGAAATTGCCGTCAGGCAATCCCAAGTGTCGAGTGGCTGTGCAACGGATGCTATTCTGATCCCTGGTCGGCCGCGATCACGCAACCTGTTGCGGGATTTCATACCTGAAGCGAATGAGCAGTCGAAGAAATGCGAGGCGTCATGCAGATTTCTTTTGAATGCGAAAAGTGTGGGCGGCGGTACAAGGTTGATGAGGCCAAGGTCGGGCAGTCGGCGAAGTGTCGCGACTGTGGCGCCGCGATCCGTGTGCCCGTGCCGGCGCCACCTTCGGAAGAATCACCCAGTGGTTCACCGATTTACCGGCACAAGGATCGAGAACGCGATTTTGAACTTGCGGTTGGCGATGAGGAAACAATCGACGCGATTACCGCTCACATCGAAGAACACATCGGCGAGATCGATCAGGTCTGGCATGAGCTGGTTTCGGACCTCGTTCACATCGACGTGCATCAGGTTCCGCCGAGCGAAGAGCGGCCGTTCTGGACGCTCGTTACAAGCGGGATGAGCGATCGCCCGATGACGGTTCCGGAAGGTGCTGAAGAATACTCGCTCGCCGAGTTGATGATCTGCCTGCCACCAGACTGGCCTGTCAGTCAGGAAGACTTCAACGACGAGAATCACTACTGGCCAGTCCGATTGCTCAAGGTACTGGCTCGGCTTCCGCACGAGTATCAGACATGGCTTGGTCCTGGGCACACGGTTCCCAACGGCGGGGAAGAGCCGGTTCCCTATGCGGATAACACGAGCTTTGTTTGTTCGCTGCTGCTGTCGCCGAGTCTGCTGCTGCCGTCGAAAGTGTCTTCACTGGAATTGTCCGACGGACGGAAGATCAACTTCTACGCCGTCTGGCCGCTTCACCAGGCCGAGGTCGACCTCAAGCTGAGCCGCGGTCTCGGCGCGTTGCTCGATCATTTCGAGAAACACCAGGTCACGGAACTGGTAGATGTCAATCGACCCGGCACCGTGGCGAAGCAGTGGTGGAAGTTCTGGGGCTGATGCTCAGTACGAGTTTCTGCATGGTTCCAGGCGTGCTGCCAGCGCAGTTTCGGAATTAGTTTTCAGTGTCCTGCAGGAGGGCCACCAGGAAAACAAACGCCTTTCAGCGTTCCAGCTCCTGCACAGAAACCATGAAAATGGTTTAGATTTCGCCGTCGAGCGCCATTTTGTGGAAGCAGTGGGTGATCTTGTCCTGGTTGTCCAGCAGCCAGTCGATTGACGGTTCGTTGTTCATCGCCTTGCGAATCGCTTTTGAAATCGCCGCGCGGTGCGTGTTGAACAGGATCGTATGATCGATCTGCTCCGAGACCACGCTGGGGTCCAGCCAGACGGAAACGATGATGCCCAGATCGTTTGCTTTTTCTTTCGGAATATCTCCGGCCCGGACGGCATCGAGGACGCCGTTAGCGATCGCGGCCTGCACCGTGCCCATCAGAATGTTGGTGTACTTTTCGCTGTTAACCGTGACCTTGCTGACCATCACCGTGACTGGTCGCACCTGGATATCACAGTCCAGGATCGCGAAGACTTTCGAATGCCCCTTCGTCTGGTCTCCCATCAGGCTGGCAATGGCCTGCCCCACCGGGCCGTCGAGTTCGCCGATGACGACTTCAGGCTCTGCCGCCGACCACGGCGCTGCGTCTTCGACAAGTGCTTCGCCAGTCCGCATCACAATCCGCTCACTCATAACGTGTTCCCTTGTTGAAATTCTGTTTGTCCGATGAGTTGGTGTCCGCGAAAATTGCGTGCTGGTCAGATGTGACTCAAGTCAGCAGCAGCGGCCGCGAATATTGATCAACCGAGGCCAGAAAATCACGCGACAATACTCGTCTGCGTGACAGCGTCCGGGGATAGTGCCCGTGTTGGCAATCCTGTAAGCGATTACTCTGCGGAAAAACTCTTAACGGCTTTACACGCCGGCTGTCAGAATTCCGACCAGTACGTCATACAGCGCGTGGCATCCCACCGTGATACCGAATCCTCGCAGCAGATACAGGGTGGCAAAGAAGCAGCCAGCGGTCGCTCGGAAAGTGAAGCTGAACAAAGAGAACGCTTCGCCAGCCGGCCCCAGATAATGGGCGACGGAAAAGATGAGGCTCGTCAGAAAC
>JAQBWV010000374.1 GCA_027624335.1 Planctomycetota bacterium | reverse complement strand
GATGTAGATCGTGGAGTATTCCACGCCCTCGGCGGGTTGTTCGGTCGTGAAGATCACGCCGCTGCCGGCGAAGGTTTGTTCCAACTGCTCGACGACCGAGGCGATGATCGCCTCTTCCTGACCGGCCAGTTCGCCGGGTGCCTCGAACGCGGGCACGTCGAACGGGCCGACCGTCACCGGGCCGTTGTAGATCACGTCTTCCGCACCGTCGAAGTCGAGAAAAATGATCTGGCCCCGTGCATCCGTGTTCGCGTCGACCAGCACCAGGCCGGGCAGAGCGGGCAGGCCATAGACGGAGGTGTGCTGGGACGGGTGGTCCTGGTGCTGGTGTGTCGCGACGGCGTCATGCACGGTCGCATTCCCGACCTCGTCCAGGGCGGGAAACAGCATCTGCGCTACATCGCTCGCGGAGAGCAGCGTGCGATCCTCAAGGAAGTCCGGCGAGCGAGCGACGCTCGGCTGCGCGACAAGTTCCCTGTGTGGACTCCGGCGATTCCTCCGGGAGCGGAGATTTCGGCGGGTGGTCAGTGGTGACAGCCAGTTCGGAATCAGCATCGCGTGGCCCTCGCTGTGGCATCTGAAGCAGGCGGTGGATCGTGCTCTATGTCGTCCCTGTCTCTTTCAGTCCATTCCAGCCCGGTTGCGGTGCAAGGAATGTGTGGGTTCGTTCTATTTATTTTGAAAATTCGTGAGTTTGAAATTCGCGGCGGCAGAATCAGCGTGCCGACCAGACGTCCGGATCGCTGCTATCGGAGCCGCTTTCCGTCAGGGCGACTGGTTCGTCACCGGCAACGGATACAACAAACAACCGCTGAGCTCCGTGCGGTCCCGACGAGTACACCAGCCGACCGGCGTCCGGGAACCAGCGGGGATTCCGCACTTCTTCCAAGGTCATCGCAAGAATCGAGCGTACGGACATTCTATCGACAAGACAAGCCTGCCAGCGGATTGGCGGGCCGGGATCGATCTGCACCGCGGCAACGTGAGAGCCGTTCCACGACACGGCCGGAGCGACGAAATACGGTTTCTGCCCCCACAGGCTGGTGATAGCAGTGACCTTCCCCGTGGCCGGATCCAGGCGGAACACATCCTGGTCGCTGCCGTAGGACTCGACCTGACTGCTGATCAGAATCATGCCATCTGACCGGGACCAGGCGAGGCCGTTGTGGTGGTCATACACGTGGTCGGGTGCCGGCACGGCCGGGCCGTTGAGGATTGTCCGGACGTTTCCGCTGCCGACGTCGACGACGCGGATGGATTTGTGATTGCCGCCCACAAAGGCGATCTGTGTTCCGTCGGGTGACCAGTCTAGCGGTACTTCCTGCTGCTCACCAATTACCGGATCGGTCAGTTTCAGGACACGCACACCATCGCCCGCTCGGTTCATGAGGCAGATGTGATTCGATCCAGCTCGATTGGAGATGAACGCGATCCTGCGTCCATCCGGAGACCAGCGGGGGCACCGTTCCGTGTGTGTCCCTTCTGAAAGTCTCAGGATCGAGCCGCCGGGCGCCATTGCATGAATCTGGTGCGTCCCGTTGGCATTGGACGCGAACACAATCCGGTGCAGCAGGTCGTCGGTCTTGAACTCCGCGACCAGCGACCCCGGATCCACCGTCCACAATCGGGACTCGTCGGAGGAGAGGTGCAGAAGAGTGGCGCCGGCCGGAAGACCGTGAGCACCGCCGAGAATTTCGCCGGTGGCGGGATCCAGGCAGATCAGCCGGCGCGCGTCCGGACACAGCACGTACAGGATGTTTTCATCACGATTGAGTGCCAATGAGCCGGGAGCGTGACCGTACAGCGGGTATTCGCGACCGGTGTCCGTCAGGTTGTCCAGGTCGAGGACACGGATCGTGCGGCTCACCGAGTCGCTCAGCAGAATCCGATGCCGCCGGTTCGTGACGACCAGGTCACGTGGTTCACTGCCGGGAAGTGGAAGCCGCGAGACACGGTAAGGCTCGCGCAGAGACACCTGCACCAGAGCGGGGTCGGAGTGTCCAGGTCCTGCTGTGAGGGTGAAGACCGACTCACTGCCGCCACGGAACCCGAACTGACTGGCGACGACTTCGTCTGTCAGAGGGACCTCGGCCAGCCGACGGAACGCTCCATTCGCAACGTCGATCATGATCAGTGCATTGTTGTCTGTGTCGTTCGACCGGCCGCTTTGTCCCGTCGCCGCAATCAGGCGTGTGCCGTCGGGACTGAGCGAAATCATCTGCGCCCAGCGATGGCTGATCGGAAGGTAGTCAGCGACGGTCTCTTCGTCGGGGCTTCGAAGATCGATTCGAGCTACGCAATTCGCGTAGTAGTCACAGCAGTACAGATACCGGCCATCGTGAGAAAGCACCGCCGCCATGTGATCGTGGCGAGGCGCCGTAAACCCGTCGCCGTCGTTGTAGAAACGATCAGAGATCGCGAACTGAAATTCCCTCCCATCCTCACCTGTGTCGGTGTCGAAAAAACGGAAGGGTGCGTAACCGGCGTGCCGCGACGAGACAATCAGCCGGGATCCGTCGGCCGGCAGGACTGCACGATGAGTGGAGTCTGAGCCTGGGATCCGTAATTCCCTGCGTGGACAAGCCAGCAGAATGATCTCCTCGTCCGACTTCGGCGGTTCCCGCAGCAAGTACACAGCAAGGGCGGCCACCATGGTGACCAGTGCGGCACCGACTCCCGCGAACAGGCGAAGTCGGTGTTTCTGCCGTCGTTGCCGCATCGTGTTCAGACAGCTTTCCAGCGACTGAGCCATCGCCTCGGCCGACTCAAAGCGCTCATCCGGCTGCTTCTCCAGAGCTTTCAGACAGATCAGCTCCAGAGTCCGGTTCAGTCCGGAACGCAGTGTCGATGGCCGTGGTGGCGGCTGGTGACAGACCGCGTCCAGCACGGACTCTAGATCACCCGAAAAGGGCAGTGAGCCGGTCAGCATCTGAAACAACAGGACTCCCAAGCTGTAGACATCGCTCCGCTGGTCGACTTCCATCCGGCCGTCGATCTGCTCCGGGGACATGTAGGCTGGCGTCCCGGAAAGATTCCCCGGACCTCCCGTCTTCGACAGCTCACCGGCACGCCGTGCCAGACCAAAGTCCGTCAGCACAGGCTCGCCACGCCGGTTGATGACGATGTTCGCCGGCTTGATGTCGCGGTGCGTCACGCCTCGTTCGTGAATCGCGTCGACGCCACGAGTGATGGCCAGAATCAGTTCGGCGGTCTGCTGCTGATCCAGGCGACGATGCGCCATCCAGTCGCCAAGCGGGTCACCCTCGACACAGGCCATCGTCAGCGCGAGCATGCCATCGACTTCGAATGCGTCAAACACCTGACAGACGGCCGGATGATGGACCTGCGCCATGGCCACCGCTTCGCGGCGAAACTGCGCGATGAGTTCCGGGTCGGCCGCCTGATCGAAGTGCGGGACTTTCAGAGCCGTTTCGCGCAGCAGTCTCGTATCCCAGGCACGATATACCGCACCCATGCTGCCGTGACCGATGCGTTCCCGGATTTCGTACCTGCCGAAACGGCTGCCCGGCAGAAGTTGCTGCGAAGAGTGCGTCTCTGGTGACCGGACCGGAGTCGCAGAGCCGTCCGCCGGTCCTGTCGTGGACGTGTCAGATCGACTGCGATCCTCTTCTGCCTGAGCGGCAATCAACTGCAGGTCGATACGGGCTGCGATCTCCGGAAAACGCCGGTTCAACTCCGCTTCATCCGGTGGTGAGTCTGCCAGCGTGCGGTTAAGGCATTCCGCCTCCAGCAGCTCGATGATCGCGACCGAGTTTTCCCTGATCTCCGGCCATTCGGCCAGGTAGTCCTCCAGCAGACGCCGCTCGCCGGATTCCCAGCTCAGTTCCTGGTCAACCTTGACCAGTTGCAGCAGGATCGTGGAACGGAGTGGATCAGAATGTTCTGGAACAAACTCGTCGAGTTCAGGACGGCCGTCCTGCCAGGCAGATTCCAGACGGCGAACGACCTGATTCAGAGTCCGCCAGCTCTCCGCATCGAGTCGGACAACCTGATCAGTGCTTCGGTCGCTCATGGCCTGCTGATCCTCTGAATGGACGCTACCGATCGTCGATAAATGCTGGCATCTTCAAGAGCACGTTTCGCACAGACTTGGGTGCAGGAAATGTCAGTCTTTTCGTGGCTCTTCCCGGATTCGATCCTCCAGCTGGTATCCGACTCGATCCAGCAGACGCCGAACGGTCCAGCGAGAGACGCCCGTCGAGTCAGCGATCTCGGTTGTCGTGAAACCTTCCAGACACATTCGGAACATCGAGTTCTCCGATTCATCAAGGTCGGCAATGGTCGCCTCAATGAGTTCGGTCAAAGCTGACGCCTGCAGCGGAGTGGGTTCCTGCGAAACGATCTCCAGCATGGCGTTGTCCGTCAAATCACTCTGGATCTCGCTGCGCGGATCGCGTCGCGCCGCCCGCTGGTCCCGGGACCTCCGTCTCACCTTGTTCAGAGTGATCGTGACCAGCAGCCGCCACAGTCGAGACTCGTGATCGACGGTGATTTCACCAGCCTGATTGCGCCGGAAGAACGTGCGAAAAACCGTCTGCGTGATGTCATCCGGATCCAGCCGCTGACGCAGATCTTCCCCGATCTGCCGTTCCGCAAGCGTAAGCAATTGCCTTGAGTACCGCGAAAACAGCTCATCCGCAGCCGGCTGATCCCCGGACCTGCATCTCGCCAGCAACTGTTCAACCGTCTCTTTCATCAATTCATCATGCAATTCCCGGTGATTCACATCAAGGATGCACGCTGTTCACCGTTTACCTCACACGGTGAGAACGAACCGATCCCCCCTTTCCGTAACCGTTCACGGTCCGGTGCAATTACCTACGCTGCTGCGGCAGTGATCGCC
>JAQBWV010000062.1 GCA_027624335.1 Planctomycetota bacterium | reverse complement strand
CGTACATCTCCGCGACGATCAATCTGAAACAGATTCGCCAGATGCGAGCGTCCAGCCGCAACTTCCAGCAACGCCGCCCCGACCTGTACCAGACACTCGTCGCACCAAAGAGCGCATTGCAGCCAGCCGCGCCCAGCGTCCCGGCTTCGCGCTGATCACGACCGCTTGCTACGCCGAAAGCGTTTCACCCATCAGCCTGGGGTCAGCCGCACAGCGGCGCCACCCCAGGTAATCGGCGATAGCGTCGCGGCCCAACCTTTCTGGACCTGCCACCCTGTGGCTACGCGGATTGACTATCGGCGTTGCCTCGCACACATAACGGCAAAACGCTTGACTGAGTGTTTCGTCAAATGATTCGATCGATGTCAAACTGTTTGCTGACGATGCACCGAGCGACGTGCAGGTAGGGGATCTTCAGGCCGCGAGCGAACGGAGAGATCTCGTCGTCGTGGTCTGGCAGGTGAGGTTGGGAGTTTCTCGCGATCACCTGGGAGTCGAAGCCGCTACTGGTATCTGCTCGGAAAATAATCTTCAACTCGCTACGTGTGGTTGGTTTGTGGGCCCGGCGAGGAACACTGGCCAGCGCGATGATGCACAACATGGCGTCGCGCTTGACGCGTTGCCGTTTCGGACCTGCGATCAGAAGCTTCTTTCTCCGATCGTAGGACAGGACCGGGTTCTCTCTGACGGCTCTTTTGTTAACCCAGGCTATAAACCCATAGCACACAACGATGGAGAGCACTGCCACAAGTGTTCCTTTAAGGAGTTCTGAAGTGTTGCCGTTCTGAGCTTCCACGAATCCAATGATCAGGAATGGAAGAGCCGTGCAGGGCGTTGGACGTCACGATCGACTCGAGATACAGATTGTCCTCGCTGATTTCGACGCCGGTGAGTTCGGCAATTTTGTCAACGGCTTTCTTCGTATTCGATGATTTCATGGGGTGGTTTGCCCGAATTTCTGCCTGGCTCACGGAACGGAATCTTCACAGTTGGGCCAGTAACGCACTTGCTGTTCACCGGATTAAGAAATCGATTTCGAAGTAAATCCTCGACCGCCGCTCATTGGCCAGTCAACGCCAGCAGGCGGGAATTGAGTAATGAGTCAGCGACCAGGGCAAGGGTGGCATTTATTCAACAGTCACATTGAGTGCGGCCTCGCTTCTTCCTGGACGAGCGTCACACGACTTACGAGGAGCGGACCACCGGATCACAGCTGGCGGACGCGTGGTTCAAGGATGCGACAGGGATTCCCCTTTTCTGTCGCTCGTCACGTTTTCCCCAGTCAAACGAAAACTTCTCCCAGTCAAACGCAACTTCCCGACATCACGAGCTACCGAGCGGCCCTGCTCGGCAACGGCAATCGCGATCAAGTCCTTGTGGACATCAAGACCGGCGTAGCATACTTCCGACTTCGGCATGAACCAGTCCTCCCGTCGTGGCTCTGCGAGTCGGTTTGAGAAAACCACACAGAACCGAAGAATCACGTGTGCGACTGGTCCGGTCATTCTTTCCACTGTTCGAGTCGGCTCGCCCATGTCACAAACACTGCGTGTACTCTGTTTCGAGTCGCGGAAGGGCGACGAAATGCGTTCGCTCATCGAACGTAGCGGGGGCTGCGCAACTATTGCTCCGGCGATGAAGGAAGTCCCGCTGGGGATGACGGACGAAATCCGAGAGTTCTACGAGCGGCTGCGGGCTGAAACGCTGGATCTCCTGATTTTTTTGACGGGAGTCGGTACTGAATCGCTCGCGAACGCTATCGCGACTGTGCATTCGCGCGAGCAGTTTCTCGACCTGATGCAGCAGTGCAAAATCGTCGTTCGAGGCCCCAAGCCGTTTGCCGTACTTCGCAAGTGGAATGTTCGCATCGACGCGCGAGCTGCCGAGCCGAACACCTGGCACGAGGTCGTGAAGTCCGTTCTGGAAGTGGTAGATTCTGAAGCCCGTGCGGAGAACGATACTTCGACACAATCCCCACGGAATCCTCGCTTGCAAGGTTTCCGAATCGCCGTGCAGGAGTACGGTCAGCCGTCGTCTGAGTTGTACTCCGAGCTGCACCATCTCGGTGCCGAAGTGCTGCCAGTTCCCGTCTACAAGTGGGCCTTGCCAGACGACACGTCGCCGATCGAAGCGGCCATCGCGGCGACGATCCGTAGCGAAGTTGACGTCGTGCTTTTCACGACGGCCCAGCACATGGTTCACGTGCTGGAGATCGCTGAGCAACTCGGTCGAAAAGAAGAATGGCTGGCCTCGGCGCGGCGCTGCGTGATCGCTTCGATCGGCCCGACGGCCAGCGAACGGATTGTTGAGTGCGGTCTGCCGGTCGACTTCGAGCCGACGCATCCTCACATGGGTCATCTTGTTCGAGAATCTCTCCTGGCGGCTCCGCAACTGCTGGAAAGTTGTCGCGCCAGATAACTCGCCTGATCGCCTGCCCGGCGCTACACTTCTACTCGCCCGCCTGATCCTCGATCCGGCCTGATCTCCGACTTGATCGCGACGCCTCGCGCCCGACTGACCGTGAAGTGAGAATTGATGACGAAAACTGCCGAGCATACTCAACGCCGCGATCTTCATTTCACAACGCTGGATGAAGTCCGGGAAGATATCGAGTCAATTGCCGCCGGGTCGTACGTGACAGTTGGGAAGTGGAGTTTCGCTCAGATTCTGGATCACCTGGGCAGTTCGCTAAACGCGTCAATCGACGGGTTCCCGTTCAAGGGTTCGTGGTTCGTGCGCTGGATTATCGCACCGTTTATCAAGAATTCGATCCTGACCAGGCAGATGAAACCGGGGTTTGCTCTGCCGAAGAAATTCTCGTCGTACCTTCCGTCGCCGGACTGCACGATGGAAGAAGCGCTTCCGAAGGTGCTGACAGCGATCAAGCGATTCGAGACGGAGACTCCTGTCGCGGACCATCCATTTTTCGGAAAAATGGCCAGCGAAGAATGGATGTGCCTGCACCTGCGACACGCCGAACTGCATCTGAGCTTCGTCGTCCCGACAGCCACGTCCGGCGAGCAGAACTAGAGTCCTGTTTTCAGACCAGTGTTCGGCCCGTCGTCGCTTCGAGAAGCCTGAGTGGCGAGTGTTCGGGAAATTTCATGGCGCTGACCGGCAAATAGAATGTTTGTTCCAGCGCGTATTGACCCGACAGTGCAGCGTGAGACACCTGATCCGTGAAACACATCCAGATTGACCGAGGCGGAAACTCGAATCTGACCCGAACAGCCTGTTCCTGATAACCATCATCGGCTCGCATGGCATCTTCGAGACGCAGCATGTAATGGTCGTAAGGCGTCCGTCGCGACTTGGTCAGATGCAACAGTCGCAGCAGACTGGCAGTGCCTGGAACCGGAGGTCGAATTCCAGGAGCAAACCGTTCGATGACTTTCGGTAGAGGTTCTCCAACATGCCACTGCCGACATTCACCATGAGGATTGACGTTGGCAAAAATCCTCAGGATTCGCCGACCATGAACGGGAGTCGCCGGAAACGAGTCGACGTGGAGCAGGGCGTCATTCTTCCGAATGGACGGCGTGCGACCTCGAATCTGAGCCGGACGAAAACTCGTCCGACCGACCTAGGCTTTGCCTTTGTAGGAATCACAAATCTGGCACAGCAGCTGTTGGGCGAACTGCGAAAAACGGCTCAGCATTTCAGTCATCGACTGCAACTCGTTTTCGCGTGCCGCAAGTTCATCCGGAACTCCGCGGACGCGGCCCGTCTGCCGCAGATAGCTGATGTTCTTTGATTGAGGATGAGCATAGTCGCCGCCGACAAAGACCTGTTCTGACTCGTTCAGCTCGAACGACATTTCCGGAAAAAACAGGACCTGGCCCGATTCGAGCGACTCCTGCAGAACAGTTGGGCTCTGATTTCTCCACTCGTCTCCGTTTACATATCGAATAGGCTCAAACACCGACACGACACCAGCGAGATCTTCATTGCCAGGAATACTTGAAACCGCTCTGGCCGATACAGCAGCTGTGACTGAGGTTGTCATTGAATGCTTCCTTGCCATCATCGTTGAAAAGTGATGATCCGATACTACTGCAGACCGCCATCGACTGAAATATCGGTTGCGGTCTGCCACAATGGCGAGCCGACAATGGGAGCGCCGCGTAAGGACGCTCCAGTATTCTTGAGCACAATTATCAGCTCCGATCATCCGTGTACTTCGGGCTGTTTACGGCTGCGGTGAATTCTGCGGCGGCTGGCTCGGTCGCGGATCGAACACGGCTCGATTGATCTGTTTAACGGGCTCGCCAGCTTCTGCCACGGGGACGGCTCCGGCGAACTTTAAGGTGCGAGGGCGTTCGCAGTGTTCGGCGTCGCAGGACTGGTAGCGGATGTGGAGTTCGAATTCTTCCTGCTGACCCGCCGCTGCGACCGGGATGACGAGTTCACCGAAGATCGTGACTTTGCCATCGTAGACTTTGTACGGCTCGGGAAGCCCCTCGACCTGCAGCGGCTTGCCTTTGGGAAACTGCAGCGACTCAAGCGTTGTTCCCTGGCTGGAGCGGATGGAAACCGTCGTTGGAATCAGAAATTCGGGACACGCCGGGTTGGTGTTGATGTGCCAGCCAGGCTCGATATCCAGCACGACGGCGATGCGGCAACGGTCGCCGGCGGGAAGTCGATTGGTTGACAGAAACGCGGTCGCGGTGACCCGATCCGGAGCCTTTTTACCCTCGGGGTCAGTTGTTTCGTCGCCTGTGGTGTTTGACGGCGGACCGTTTGAGGTTCCCCTCCCAGGAACGATTGGCAGCTCACGGGGAGCGGTCTCAGTTGGGTTCCCAGGATCAACAGGTGGAGTCGAATTACCCGCTCCCGCGGGCAGGACCGTCCGGGTAATCGGAGTCTGGTTCTGAGTCTGACTTTGCTGAACCCGAGAACTCAGTGAGCGGTAGTCACGATTGTCGAGGTACTCGTTCAGTGCCAGTGCCAGGTTGCTGGTACCACGCGGGTTTCTTTTCATTTGCGGCGCGAACAGCGTCAGTGTTTTTTCCGCGAGTGCCCGGTAGGACGGATCTCCCGTCATCGAAGCCAGCCGAATCAGGTTACGGATGCTGACACTATTGCCTGACGGCAGGACGGAGTCCCACGCATTTTTTGTGCGAGATAGAAGTTCCTCGTGATCGTGTGAAGTGAAAAAGAAGCCGCCAGCTGCCTCGTCATTGAACATGCGGATCTGATCGTCGGTCAATCGCCGCGCGGCGACCAGCCATTTGTCATCACGAGTTATCAGATGCATTTCTAAAATGGCTTCCACCAGAAACGCATAGTCGTCCAGGTAGGCAGGCAGTTTTGCAGTGCCACTTCGCCAGGTGCGTAACAGCCGCCCCTGTTCGTCACGCATGTTCGTCAGGATAAACATCAGAGCACGGTCGGCTGTTGCCATGTAGTGTTGCTTTGAAAAGCTGGATCCGGCGTTGATGAATGCTCGAATCATCAGCCCGTTCCAACTGGTCAGGATCTTGTCGTCCTTGATGGGTCCCTCGCGGAGCCGCCGCACTTTCAGGAGTTGCTCACGCGACTCTTCGAGTTTGATTCGCAGCACTCGAGGCGGAACTTTCTCCGCCGCAGCGACTTCATCGATTGAACGAGGCTGATGCAGCACATAGCCATGTTCGAAGGGTGATGCCACATCGAATCCGTATGTCTTCATAAAGAAGATCGACTGGTCTCCGAGCGTTCGCTGGATTTCCTCGCGAGACCACACGTAATACTTGCCTTCGATTCCGTCGGTTTCGGCGTCGATTGCCGAATGAAACGAGCCTGTTGCGTCAGTCATGTCAGACAGAATGAACGACAGAATCTCTTCGGCCACTTCCCGGTAGACAGGGTTGTTCGTGGCCTGAGCGGCGTCGATGTAGACATTCGCCAGTTGGGCGTTGTCGTACAGCATCTTTTCAAAGTGCGGAACCAGCCATTGCCGGTCGGTGCTGTATCGATGAAATCCGCCAGCCAGGTGGTCGCGAATTCCGCCAGCGGCCATCGCATCAAGCGTGTGGTACAGCACTCGTTCCGCGGCCGCGTTGTCGTGCTCACGAACTTCGTACTGCAACAGAGCGAGTTTCGTCGGCACCGGAAATTTCGGCGAATCCGGATTGTCCATCCGGAAATCGACGCCGCCGAATTCGGGATCGTGACTTTGCACGATCGACCGGGAAACGCTTTCGGCCAACTCGCGATTCAGTTCGACCATGTCGAGAGAAAGCCCCGGCCGCATTTCCTTCTTCAGGTACTGCGTGATCAGGTCGGCACCGTGTTCGGCGTTCTCGCGTTCGGTGGTCCACATTTCGATGATGCGGCGCGAGACGGTTGGAAATCCGATGCGACCGTCGATGTCTCCTGGAGGAAAGTAGGTGCCTCCGGCGATTGGCTTGCCAGCGGGAGTCAGAAACATCGACATCGGCCAGCCACCGCCACCGCCGGAACCGCTGAGCTGATTATAGATCTGCAGCGCGGTCATGTAGATGTCGTCAATATCCGGTCGCTCTTCACGGTCGACCTTGATGTTGATGAAGTTCTCGTTCATGTATTTGGCGATCTCTGCGTTCTCGAAGACCAGCCGCTCCATGACATGACACCAGTAGCAACTGCTGTAGCCGATCGAAAGAAAGATGGGCTTGTCCTGCTGCTTTGCTGCTTCAAAGGCTTCCGGACCCCAGGGATACCAGTCAACCGGATTGTGAGCATGCATCAGCAGGTAGGGACTGGTTTCGTGAGCCAGTCGGTTCTCGTGTTGCGCAGGTTCGTTCAATGCAGTCTCCGCCGAAGCCGGGATGACGTCGCGAGCGGCTTTCTCATCACCGAAAATGTCGAGCACTGCGGGAGGCTCTTCGACTCCGAGACTCGCAGCCGGAGCAGAGGACACACTTTCCGGTTCCTGACGCCCGCACCCGGATAATGAAATCATGCCCGGAGCAAGGGCGCCGACCCAGACAGTCAGCGATACCTTCAGTACTGTCACCATCGTTGTGGGTTTCTGAGTTCGCATGAAACACCCCGACTGCAGGCATCCGTCGTCAGACTGGCGGCGCGAATTCCACTCACAAAGCCAGCTTGATCAGGCCACTCGGTTCTCGAACGAGCAGCAACGTTTCGCAGTGTAACGGTGTCCGATCCCCACGTAATGGCCGAATTTCGGAGGCCGGCTTTACAGTGTGTGATGGACGATTTTCCAACGTGAACAGAACGTTCCCTGATCGGTCCGGGCTGCCCGTCCGATTCGCATTGCGGCATTTTCGCCGCTGCGCTATCGTCCCGCTCCCTTCCGGGCTTCGAATGGCCCTGCGTCTGATCAACTGGTCCGTACGGACCTCGCATCGTGAGCCGACCTGCTCAACGCGATCCCTCAATAACAACCCGAATCACTCATCGCCACACCTTCAGCGAGCACTTTCTGCGCTCCTCAGGCCGATCGTCTGTTCTGAGGCAACTTTCACTTCGCTGAACACGTCTCGCCGTTTTCACTCCCCACCTTCATGCCAGATTCAGATCACATCATGTTGCGGCTGGGTATCGTCGATCTTGATTCGTCGCACTCGGTCGAGTTCTCGCGGCGGTTTAACCACGCGGGAATCGATCGCGAGCAATGGGTCGACGGTGCGCAGGTTGTCGCCGCCTGGTCCGGCGGTTCGGTGATGGCTCCGGAGCGGATTTCCGGATTCCAGGCAGAACTTGAGAGTATCGGCATCGAGATCGTCGACCGTCGTGAGCGGCTCATGGAACAGATCGACGGTGTACTCATCCTGTCATTGTGCGGCGGCAGCCATCTCGATCGAGCGCGTCCGTTTCTCGAAGCGGGCATCCCAACGTTTGTCGACAAACCGTTCGCGTGCTCGGTCAGTGACGCTCAGCAGATCATCGAACTTGCAGAGGACAATCAGACAACAATGTTGAGCAGTTCGGCCCTGCGCTTCAGTCAGGAAGTCAAAGAGTCGGCCATTCACGACAAACGACTTGGCAGGACAACGGGCGCGTTGACGTACGGGCCAGCGAAACGGGCCAGCGGAAACCCAGGACTGTTTCACTACGGAATTCATTCGGTCGAGCTGTTGTTCGAACTGCTGGGTGACGGCTGCGAAACCGTGTCGACCACCTGGACGGAGAATGCCGAAGTGGCGACCGGCGTCTGGGCCGATGGTCGAATCGGAACCGTTCGCGGAAATCGAACCGGCATGACGTCCTACGGATTTGTGGCGTACTGCGAAGAAGGCGTCGTGGCCGATTCGGTGTCGACACGGTTTTCCTATCGAAACCTGTGTCGCGAAATCATCAGCTCGTTCAAGTCCGGTCAGCCGACGGTTTCTCACAAATCCAGCCTGGACGTGGTCCGGTTTGTTCAAGCGTCATTGAAAAGTGAGCAGTCTGGCGGTCAACCCGTTTCACTTCAGACCGTCACGTGAGACAGGAAAAAGGCACTTTCATGCAGCATCCTTTCTTAATCACCTGGTTGATCCTGTCGATCGCCGCCGCGGTGACTCCGGCGGCCTTCGCTCAGCAGTTTCGTGTCTACACGGAAGTTTCGGTGCTTGAGCAGGATGCTCAGCCAGGAAAGACTCACGGAGACGTCGTTGCTCGCAGCCTGACGATCTTCCACGCCGGTCGCGTTTTCGACTGGCTGGAGACTGCCGGCGAAGTGACGATCTTCGAAGAGGCTCACGAGCGGTTTGTGATCTTTAACGGTCGCAAGCTGATCGCGACGAAAGTTGACTTCAAGGAAATTGAACGACGACTGGCTTCGGCGCATGACGAAACCAGCAATCACGCTGTACGGCTGCTGACCCGAGACGACCGCGATGCCAAATCCATTGCGACCTCGCTGAAGTTTCAACTGAATCCGAATTTCAAACACAGTTTTCAGCAGAGCACGTTGCAGCTCGATCTGGACAGTCCGCAGTTGGAATACCACGTCAGTTGCGGCACGACGCCGATCTCCGAAGCGGTCGACGCCTACCTGAATTACGCGGACTGGACGGCGAAACTGAATCACGTGATGCACCCGCGCAGTCTGTATCCGGCACCCCGACTCCAGCTGAACGAAAGCCTGCGCAAACACAACGTGCTGCCTGTGAAAGTTCAGCTGCGTGTCGAGTTCGACCGGCCGATCGTGCTGCAGGCTGATCACCGTTTTGCCTGGCAACTCGAGAAGATCGACCGGGAAAGCATTCAGTTCTGGGAAGCGAAGCTGCACGATGAGTCTCTGCAGTGGCTGTCTTTTCACGATTATCAGCGGGCAATCCTGAAGACGACCGAGCAGGTATCACGCTAATCTCGTCTCGACACAAGAACAGAAGAAGCCGTTGGCACACTTCCTCGACGGGCTGCTTACAGCAACACGTTCTTGCCGGGAGATCGCCGTCGCCGTAAGCTGGCTGATCTGTGATTCCGTGTGCGACGACGGTCAGGCCGTGCTGTCTGAAGGGTTCTGGAGTTCCCCATGCTGCAATCTCGCGAGAAAACCCGGCGACGCAAACTACGGATGCGAAGAATTCGCTCTGTGTTGCTGATGCTTCTCTCGATGATCGTTGTGGGGTTCTCAAGTCACGGTGCCCATTCCGAAGAACTGCCCGCAACTGCCGCACAGAAGTCGGACACTTTGACAACGCCCGCAGGGCCGATTCAGTCGGGACCACAAATCGGATCGACGATTCAGCAGTTCTTCGTCCGAGCCGTCACCGGACCTCACCGTAACCGTTCCGTGTGTTACGTCTGCAGGTACGGAAGCCGCCCCGTGGTCCTGGTGTTCATCCAGAAGACCGATCCCGAAATCGCGACACTGCTGAAAGCGATCGACGCGATCGTCGATGAGAATCGTGTCACCGGATTGCGCAGCTTCGGAGTCCTGGTGACGGACGAGTCGGCACAGGCAGTACCCGTTCTGCAGACGATGGCGTTTGACGAGCAGATTCGAATGCCGCTCACCGCTGCGACCACCGCAGTGGCCGGGCCCGGCTGTCACAACCTGCATCCGAGCGCGGCGACGACCGTCGTGCTGTATCGAAATCAGCAATCGATTCGTAACTTCGCGTTCGCGAAAGGCGAGATCAACAAGGGCTCACTTGCTCCCCTGTTGAAGAACATCGAGACGCTCATTGATTCCGACCAGCAAGAATGAGTTAAGGTAGCGAGCTCCGAAATCTGGAGCCTCGCTATTGCGGTGCTCTCCGGACAGGTACGACCATGATCACGGTGTTTATTCCACCGCAGTTTCGAGACCTCGCCAGCGGCGCTGAATCAATCGATATCGAAGCGGCCACCGTCAGAGAAGCTGTCGCCAGATTGGACGAGCGGTTTCCAGGGGTTGCACACCGACTTTGCCAGAATGACGAGTTGCGACCTGGACTGAGCGTGTCGGTCGGTGGGCGAGTCAGCGGACTCGGCCTCCTGCAGAAGGTGTCGCCCGGAGCTGAAGTCCACTTTCTGCCTGCGATTGGTGGCGGCTGAGAATCGGCTTCGAGTGCAAAAGAAAAGGCCTCCCAGCCCGCAGGTTGAGAGGCCTCTCAGTCTCAGTTCTCGTTTTACAAGCGACGCTACTCGTGTCTCATTGAGCTTCGCGCCGACAGGTTTTTTCCGTTGAGATAATTTCCGGGAACATAGCTGACTTCATCAAAGGGCACCGAAACGATCACCGTAACCAGGTCTCTGGCCTGGGCGTTAGCGACCTGGTTCAAAGGATCATCATTCCCGGGTGCCGCAACAACCGTAATCGTGACTGTGACGTCGCTGGCTTCGACATTGATTGAGTCACCGAGAAAATCCTCAACCCACGTCGTGACGGAGGTGTTGGTCGACCCGTCGATGATGGCCAATCGCGTCGCTTCACGAGCGGCATTGGTGACCATCTGACTGACCATCATGGCCCGCCCAAACTCGACGATGCCCAGTACGACCATGAAGAAGATGGGCAGTACCAGCGCCATCTCGACGATTGCAGCACCACGGCGTTTGTGATGTCGGTGAATCAACTGTTTCATTTGTGAAGTTCTCCCGCCAGAACTGTAGCTCAGGGAATCTGAAAGACCGGAGTTTGAGACGGGTGAAGAAATACTTCTTCCACAACCGCAGCGATCGTGAGACGTTGCAACAAGAGTCAGGTTACACGGCCAGGGGACACTCGCAGCAGATGCTTTCAGGCTGCGAACATCAGATGGCTGAACACTGCTGCTCAAGCACTCAATGGTCAGTAGCCCGACGGCAGCAGCTTGAGCGGACGGTCGGCGGCTATTTCCTGAAATACCTGCATGAGTTCAGCCTGGTATTGAGCAATCGTTCCTCCGCCGGGAACAATGAATCGCTTGCCGCCGGTGATTTCAGCCAGTTGCAGCATCAGGTCCTGGTCGGCTCCCAGGCCCAGAGCGATCGCCATGATCTTGATCTTCGAAGCTTTACAAAGATTCGCCTGGTCGATGGCCCACTGTTCAGGATTGCTGGACGGTCTATTGGCCACTCCGTCTGTCATTAGAACAATGACTCGATATGCATCTTGACGGCCATTGTTTTCCAGTTCTTCCCGAGCGACCTTCAGGCCGCCGCCGATATTCGTCATGTTGTCATAATGACCGGCCTGACGATTGCGATACAGCGGCTTAATCGACGCCACATTGTTAGTGAGACCGCTTTCAAGAATCGCCCCATTTGAGCTGGAGTGGGTGTAGATCGACAGGCCGACCTGGTCATCCGCCTCGACCATAGCGATGTAGTCACACAACACGTCGGAAGCAGTTTTCGCGGCAGTGAGTGGCTGGGTTGAGCAGACAGACAGTCCAGTGGTTTGAGAGTACATCGGCTTCTGCTCGTTCCAGTAATTGATCAGGCACTTTGTTCCGTACATGTACCGATAGTTTGCTTCTCCCACGTTGCCGCTGTCGTTGACGTAGTCGACAAAGCTCGTCCAGGAGCCGGACGGGTGTGGATAGGTCACTGTGTCCAGATCGAGATATTCCACGATATCGGCATCGTCGTACTCGAAGCGCTCTCCGTCGGTGTCGCCCGAGATATTCGCATTGCTGCCCGACTTGACCCAGACCCGCCGAATCTTCTTGTTGTCCTGAAACACTCCCGTCGTGCCGGAAAGATTGTCGAACGTCAGATAGCCGCCGCTGCTGTCTTTGAGCACGACCTTGCTGAGACTCATCGTTGACGTGACATCGACCTCGTCGCCTCGATACGTCACCGTGATGTGCGGAATGTTGTTTCCGGGATCTTCGGGAACGCCCTCGACTGTCAGGTAAGTCGGAGCGTAGGGCATGTTGCCGTAACTCGGTTGTCCGAGTTCCGTCCACATTTGATCGATGGCTGAGTTGATCCACGCGTGTCCGAGTTCATTGCACGACTTGAACTCAGAGTCGTCATTCATCGACCCCGAAAAATCGAGCGTGATGATCATGTCACGAGGCTGATAAGTGGCGACCGACCCGACCTTCAACGTGACATTCTCGTGATTGATGGCCGGTGCAAAGAACATCGGCAACCTGCGGTCTTCTGTTTGCCCGGTGCCGGCGTTAAAGACACTGTCCAGCCGACCCGTAACCCGCACAATGTTGTAAGGGACCGCCTGCGGGCCGAAGTTGAACACGAATGTGGAGTTGCCACTGTCCCAGTCGCGACGGCCGAGTTCAATATCGACTGCCGGATCAAGCAGCAGCCCGGAGTGATTACCGACCGGATTCAGGCCAGCGATCTCAGTAGCGGCGGCTTTGACATTTGACTCAACGACTGTCTGGTCGATGTTCGGGTTCAGTTCCATCGCGGCGGCCAGTGTGGCGGCATCAACAGCCGCCTGCAGTTGCCCTTTGGCGACCGCCAGGTAACCGATGTCGATGCTGAACGCTGCAAACCCCATGGTCATCACAATGACGCCCGCAGAGAGCAGGATGATGTTGCCTCGACGGGGTCGATATTTGTCGAATGTCTCTATCAGGTGTGTCTTGATCGTCTGCATGTTCGTCGATCCCCTTCAGCCGGAACGGTGTGCCCGGCGGTTACTCAATCTGGCCGTGCCACGACTCACCGTGACATTGCCGTCGGTCATTCGCTCCGTTTGTTTCAAAACTCTGATCTGCTAACTTCACTCGGCTGTTGCGGTCACGTGTGGAAGGTGAATCAGGATTCGCTCATGCCGACTATCTTTACGAAGATCATCAACCGGGAAATTCCGGCCGACATCGTCTATGAGGACGATCAGGCACTGGCGTTTCGCGATATCAATTCACAGGCTCCCACTCACGTGCTCGTCATCCCGAAGAAGGAGATCGCGTCGTTAAGCGTTCTCGAAGACGAAGACGCAAAGCTGATGGGACACCTGTTTGTTGTTGTCCGAAAAGTCGCCGCGGATCTCGGTCTCGATAACGGCTACCGAACGGTGATCAACTGCGGAACTGATGGGGGGCAAACGGTGGACCATATTCATATCCACGTACTCGGAGGACGGTCACTTGCCTGGCCTCCGGGATAGCGCAACCTCAAATGTGCCTGCCACTTGATGTGTTTCCACCGACCGCCTGCAACCTTCAAAACCTCGCCCGCAGCAGCCGATTCTGTTGCGTCTCAGCATCAATGATGTTGCCTGAAAACAACGCTCAGGCGAACTCAACCAGCACCCTGCCCTTCCTGATAATGACGGAGTGAATTCTGTGAAAACTCGCCAGATGGTCGTATCGCTGTCCGTAGTCCTCATGCTGGGAGCGTTGCTCTCGGCCAACTTCCAGAAACAGGCTGCTCCTGCTGCCGGAATGGCGGAAGCGGCAAACGCCTTCGTGGCGACCCTGACCGACGCTCAGCGGGCGAAGGCATCTTTCGAGTTTAACGATGCCGAACGACTCAACTGGCACTACATCCCGCGCGAGCGAAAGGGTCTGCCAATCCGTGAACTGGAAGGCGATGCGCTGAAGACAGGACTGACATTGCTCCGCTCTGGTCTGTCGGAAGTCGGCTATGACCAGGCTCTCAATGTCATGAGTCTCGAAGAACTTCTTTACCTGCTTGAAGGCGGCACGCGGGAAGAACGCCGCGACAAACGGGATCCGAAGAAGTACTACATCAGCATCTTCGGAAAACCCGGCAGCAAAGGGTCGTGGGCCTGGCGGGTTGAAGGTCATCACCTCTCGCTCAACTACACAATCGTTGACGGCGAACTGGTTTCCACGACTCCTGAGTTCTTCGGAGCGAATCCAGGGTTTGTTGATGCCGGGCCGGGTCGCGAGATTCGAGTTCTTGGACCGGAAGAAGACATTGCCCGCCAAATCCTGAAGCAATGCTCACCCGACCAGGTCAAAAAGTGCTGGCTCTCGGAAGAAGCTCCCAACGACATCCGCAGCACCGGCACACAGCAGCCGGACACGAGCGCCCCCGTCGGCCTGCCGATCAAAGAAATGTCCGCCGATCAGAAGAAACTGATGGCTGATCTGCTCGCCGAGTACCTGCAGAACATGCCGGTCGATGTCGCCGCCGAACGCCGTCAGCAGATCAACGCTGCAGGCAAGGACGACATCTACTTCGCGTGGTGGGGCGACAGCGAACGCAACGCTCGACATCACTACCGCGTTCAGGGACCAACCTTCCTGATCGAATACAACAACACGCAGAACAGCGCCAACCACGTGCATGCCATCTGGCGAAACATGGACGGCGACTTCAATCTGCCTGCGAAATAGGCTCGCGAGATTTGACCGCAAGACGTTTCAGTCTTGAGTAGGGTGCGTGCAGCGGAGCGAAACGCACCGTTGATGAGCGGACTGTTGCTGCAGCCTGGTGCATTGCACGCACCCTGCCAGAGCCCCGCGAAATCTCGGCGTTTCGAATTTCGGGAAATTCATTTAACGGCGGAGTCATCAGTCATGTCCGGCGCGTCTGAATCCCGTATCGAATCACTGTACGCACAGCGTTTTCCGAAATCGGCCGAGCTTTATTTACGAGCGAAAACTCTGTTCCCAAGCGGCGTCACACACGATGCCCGTTATCTGAAACCGTTTCCGATTTACGCGAACGACGCCAGTGGCTCGCGTAAGACGAGTGTTGAAGGCCACGAGATCATCGACTACTGGATGGGGCATGGCGCGCTGTTGCTCGGCCATTCTCACCCCGCGATCGTCGAAGCCGTGCAGAAGCAGGCTGTCAATTCGACGCATCCTGGAGCGTGCCACGAACTCGAACTCGCCTGGGGCGAACACGTTCAACAACTGGTTCCATCCGCCGAAAGAATTCGTTTTACGAACAGCGGCACGGAAGCCACGCTGATGGCACTCCGCGTGGCCAGGCTCGTCACCGGTAAATCGAAAGTCATCAAGTTCGCCGGACACTTTCACGGCTGGCATGACAGTCTGATTCCCGGATCAGATCCGCCGCATGATTCTGGCTATGCAACTCCCGGCGTGACCGACGGAGTCTCGGCTGACATCGTCTTCGTTCCGCCCAATGACCTTGCCGCCGCTGCCGCCGCGATCGATCGGCACGACCCGGCGTGCATTCTCCACGAGGGAAACGGAACTCACTGGGGCATCGTGCCGGCCCGAGCCGAATTTCTACGCGGGCTTCGAGAACTCACAGAACGCAAAGGCATTATCTTTATCCTCGACGAAGTCATTACCGGTTTTCGAGTTCACCCGAACTGTTTCCAGGGTCACTGCGGAATTGTCCCGGACATGACGACACTGGCCAAGGTTCTCGCTGGAGGCCTGCCGGGAGGCTGTCTGGCCGGTCGAGCCGATCTGATGGAAGCGCTCGCCTTTGACAATCCCTACGGTCAGAAGATGAAGCATCCCGGAACGTACAACGCCAACCCGTTATCCGCGGCCGCCGGAGTTGCAGCGCTTGATCTGGTCGCCACCGGCGATCCCAGTCGCAGAGCCAACGAATATGCGGCGAGTCTTCGTCGCGCGCTCAATCAGGTCTTTGCTGAAAAGAGTTCACGACTGGTCGCCTACGGAGACTTCTCGGCGATCAAGATTCATCCCGAATTCGAAGGTGCCCACTCGCAAGTCGACGACGTGATTCCTTTTGACGGTGACTGGAGAAAACTCGATCGCAAGTTCGATGGCCGGCTTAGTCACGCCTTCCGTTGCGCCCTTCTTCTCGGCGGAGTCGACTGGTTCGGCTGGGGCGGTTCCACGTCTGTGGCCCACACGGATGCTGACCTCAGCAAAACCGCCGAAGCGTTTGCCAACGCCATCGACCTGCTCCGGGAAGACGGCTTCAACATTTAGAGCGACAGGGTGCGCGAAGCCAGGCGGAACGCACCATTGCAAAGTGTCTGCAACTGCAATTCAGTGCGTTCCTCTTCTTCACGCATACTGCTTCACTTCGACAGACGCCCAAAATCTGACGGTTGTGCGGGATCCTCAGGCCGCTGCACGGTACACTGAGTGTCCTCGTTTCGGACCCGGTGTCAGTGCTGGAGTTTTGACGTGACTCGACAGTTAACCCTCTCACTCTTCGGGATCAGACTTCGTCCTCTGGTCTGTCTGTTGGCAATTCTGGCAAGTACGCCTTTTCAGGCGATTTCCGATGAAATTGCCGATCGTTCATCCGACACGTCTGCGGATTCCGGTCACACCGATCAACTGGTCAGGCAACTCGGACATCCTGACTTCGAGACGCGCGAGCAGGCCGAACAGAAGCTTAAGGAAGTCGGCGTTGCAGCGGCGGAAGCGATCCGCACGGCTGCGAGCAGTGGCGATCCGGAAATCAGCCGCCGGTGTCAACGAATTCTCAGAGACATTCTGCGGGAAGATCTTCAGCATCGCATGACTGTGTTTGAGGCAGGAGGGAGCGATCTCGACGACAGCATGCCAGGCTGGAAACCGTTTCGCGAGTTGATCGGCAACTCAGCTGAAGATCGCAGCCTGTATCTTCGTCTGCTCAAAGCCGAGACCGGACTGCTGCTTTCATTTGATGCCGGTACGGAGGCGATTGCTCCCGCGTTGCAGTTCCGCATTCAGCAGTACATGCAGGCTCAGAACACACCGGATCCCGTTCGACGCACGACGCCGTCGGTGGACACGACGTTGATGTTTCTATTTGTTTGCTCGAACGCTGAGCTGCTTGGTCAAACGGCACCGATGGAAGTTGCCTGGGTTCGCAACTGGCTCAGGCAAAGTCTGTTTCAGAAATTCGTCAGTGACAAGAAGAACGGTTCGGGGCCACGGACCATGATGGTTCTCTGGACGCTCGCGCGCACCAACAACGGATCGTTTCACGTGGATCGGCTTTATGAAGCCGTGACGTTTCAACTACCTGAAGCATTGCCCGTCGCGTTGCAGGGACTTCAAACAAAGCCTTACATGGGGATGTCGATTGAAGCGATCGGTCGTCTGGGCGGCAAAGACTATGCCGCTCTACTGGTTCCGTTGCTGGACGATGAAACCGTTCTCGGCACGATGACACGGGACAAGAAACGAATAGACATACTCGCCAAAGATGTCGCGCTGGCGTGGCTGGTGCATCTGTCGGGTCAGAAGCCTGAGGACTATGGCATGCCTCAGGCCAGCGCGTGGTTCAAGCGATTGGAACAGTCACCGAACCACATGTTCAGCAGCTCTTCCTACAGCGTTGCTGATCCGGATAAGCGAGCGGAATTTCGAAAAAAGTGGGACGAGTGGGTAGCGAAGAACCCGCTGCCGAAGCCCCCCAAAGATTTTTCAAAGGATGTTCCAGCAGGCCCCGCTGCCGTTCAGCCAGAGATAAAGCCTGACCTTGACGAGCCGGAAGAAGAGCCCTACCACGGACCGGAACTCGCCGAGCGGTGGGATCTGCAAAGACTCGGTCGAGCCAGGCAATTGATCAGCGAAGAAAGCTGGTATGCAGCAGCCCGAGAACTGACCGAACTGGTGCAGAGTCCTGACGAGAAATGGTTCCAGCCGCAGCGAGGCGTCCCTCATTATCGCGAGCTGCGCTCTGAGGCAGAACGAATGATCGCAGCGCTGCCTGAAGAGGGACTCGCTGCCGTTGAAGAGCTGGCGGGACCGGTCGCTCGGCAACTGCTTGACGAAGCGATCCACGAATCCAGCATCGAAAAGGTCAGGGACGTCTCGCAACGGTTTTTCTTCACAAGAGTTGGAGCCGCCGCCACCTGGCGTCTGGCAATGATGTCGCTGGATGCCGACCGGCCTTTGGACTCGACGTTGCAGCTGGAACGTCTGATCCAATCATCACCGTACGCCGAATCGTTTGAACCCCGACTTTCGCTGTGTCTGGTCATCGCCAAAGCGAAACTGCGGAAGTTCGAGCAGGCCGAGACAATCCTCAATGAACTCCGCCAGCGATATCCCGACCTGTCGCGCGCTCCAGAACGCAACTCGCTTCCGCTGCCCGATAAATCTGGAAATGCCCTCGACTGGTTGCGAGCACTCGCCGGAGCGAACGGACAGATGGCTGACGGTTGGCTGATGCACCGCGGTAACGCGCTGCGAAATCCCGGGTCAGAGCAGACTTCGCAGACGATTCCCTGGCCGGAAGCCGAACTGCTCGCTGGAATCGCGAATTCTGAACTGCTGCAACGGGCGGTAGAATTCGTGCAGACTGAGAAGGCCGCGAGCCTTCTCGGACGAATTCCAGGCATACATCCACTCATAATCGGCGAGGTCGTCATCTATCGGACGGCAACCGGACTGCAGGCTGTCGATCGCGACGGACAGCCGCTGTGGTTTGCGCCGCAGGAAGATGCCCTGTGGGACATGACTCGTGGCGGAACCGACTGGACCGTGCCTGAAGTCGTCGCCACTGCGTCCGATTCGAAGTCGAGTCTGCCAGACGGAAGTCAGCCGCAACCACCGGTGACAACACCCACAGAGTCAGAGAAAGAAGCAGCGAGAGTTGGTGGTCAGATCGTTGATGGACTGCAACAGCGATTGCTGGAGCACACGTCGTACGGAACGCTCAGCAGTGACGGCGAACGCGTTTTCGCTGTCGAGAGCGACGAGTTTCCGTGCCCGCCATCCGTCCAGCGGCTGATCGTGGATCCGTCGGGGCGACTGGTCCTCGACACTCGTTCGCTCGACAGAGGCAATTCACTGGTCGCCTACGATGTACAATCCGGTCGGCTGCTCTGGAGACAGAAAAGTCGGGCTGGCGGCAAAGGCTTGTCAGGCGGGACGCAGTCCTCGGAGGAGTTTCTCGGAACGCCACTGATCGTGGGCTCCAATCTGTTTGTAATGGTTCGAGTCGGCGACGAAGTCGAACTGCGGCAGCTTGATCGTCAGAGTGGAGAATCGACTCGCACGTGGCTGCTGCAGACCGATGCTCCGTCGCCACCTGCAAATGTCTTCTGGATGAAGCAATACCCCAGGGCATCCAGTTCATCCCACGCGTGCAGTCCGTCTTTTTCAGATGGAACAATTTTCTGCCTGACGCCTTCCTGTCGCGTCGTTGCGATTGACCTGCGGACCGGTCGCCTGAGCTGGAGCTGGCTTGGACCTCGACCTCGCGAACTGTCGAGCATGGTTCGGTTCAATCCGCAATGGCAGATGGCGGCAGATGCTCAACGACAGATCGAACCAGATCACTGGTGTGATTTCAGTCTCACGCTGGCGGATGATTGCGTCGTCGTTGCCATGCCGAATTCTGACGAGCTGATTTGCCTGGAACAGCGTGATGGTTCCGTTCGCTGGTCGGCACCTCGACGCGATGCGTTGTTCGTCGCCGGAGTCAAGGGCGGAAACGTCCTCGTCATCGGTCGCGAGGGCGCTCGAGCGATCAGAGTCACCGATGGCGAACCGGCCTGGCCAGCAGAAAAAACCAACTGGCCATCGGCAGCGATGCCATCGGGCAGCGGTTACTTCAGTGGAGATCGATACGTCGTGCCGCTGAATTCGGCGGAAGTGATCGCGATCGATGTCAACACCGGGCAGTGGCTGGCTCGTTCACGCTCGGAGAGTAAGACCATTCCAGGGAATCTTGTGGCCTCACGTGACGCGATCTGGTCTCTGGGACTGGATGGCTTGCGACGCTTCGGCACGGCGACAACTCGGGCGGAAACGCTGGCTGTTCACGCCGCGAACTCCCCGGATGACATTGACGCGGTAAGTGACTGGGGAGAAGCGCTACTGAACAGCGGCCAGGTCGCTCAGGCCATTGAAGTACTACGTCGTGTGGCGACTATGGAAGACGCAACGCGAGCCAGACAATTGCTCGCTCGAGTCCTTCGTGACGGTGTTCCGTTGCCAGCTGATCTACAGCGAAGTCTGATCAGCGAATTCGATCTGTCAGAAGATTCGCTGCAGAACCGGGTCGATCTGCATATTCAGACGGCTCTCGGATTTGAGCGGCACGGTGACTTCGCGGCGGCACTGGGATCGCTGTCGAAGATTCCTCAGATACCTGTCACTCAGGAAGCCTTGCTGGGCGACAAAGCGCTGACGCGAAATGAGTCTGTCTCGCAGTCAGTTCGACTTGATCGCTGGTTCCAGTCTCGATTTCGCAAGTGGTATGCAGCGACCGATGATGCGACGCGGTTGACGATCGATCAGCAGGTCGAGAAGCAACTGGCGGATGATGCGAGCGTGGCATTGTTGTGGTTCGGACAGCATTCCTCGGCGAACTCAGCACGGTTACGTGTCGAGGAGCAGATGGACGAAGTCCATGCCGGACAGAAAGAAATGCTGCTGAGACAGGTCGTGGAAGATGGAACATCGCAACTGGCGGCAACGGCGCGTCAGCGTCTTGAGCTGCAACTTTCCAGGACGGCTCCCCAAAGAGCTGCATACGTCGAGAAGTTCGCCAAAGATGGTGGTGCGGAGTCGGGGTTAGCGTCCGTCACGCACTCGCCCTGGAATGGAGCCAACTTCACGAAAACGGTTGAGAAGCGTGACCCGAAAAGCGCCTACGTGCAGCACATGATGTTTGCCGTGCAGAGCGATAACGCCCAGCTCGACGAACCGCTGTGGCTGGAGCTGGATACCGCGACGCGCAAATGGACCCTGCTCAACGCCAGTGGAGAAAAACGATTCGAGCTGGATTCCGCCAAAGACGCTACAGCAAATCGTACTATTAATTATTCGACAGCCGTCGTTCAGGCCCGCCTCGTTGGCTCTGTACTCGTAATGTGGACCGGGATGGAAGTCGCCGCGTATCGCCTTCAGGACGGACTCGGCAAACAACTCTGGACGCAACAGATCTATTCGTCTCAACAGCAGCCCTGGCCGATGCGTTACATCCAGCGGCGTCTCCAGCGAGCCGGACGTCGAGCGGCTGTCATGTTCAGGCAGCAGACGAATTCCACATGGTGGGCCATGATGGCGAACGCCAGTTTCGTCTGTGTGCAGAAAGATCGGCAGCTGATGTTGCTGGATTTGCTGACGGGTGAACCACTGTGGAAGCGTGACGGGCTGCCCTTCGATTGTGATCTCGTCGGCGATGCTCAAGTCATCTGCGCGATTCCACCGGACGAAGAGGATGCGATCATTTTCAACGCACTCGACGGACGTGAAATCGTCCGTCGAGCGTTGCCGGAAGACAGTGAGTGGGTCGCATTTTCTGGACGACGTCTGGTTACCTGGGACGAGCAGGCACAACTGACATCACTGAAATGCGTCGACCTGGTGACAGGCAAGGAAACATGGCAGTTGCCATTTGCCGAGGGGGCTCGACATCATCTGCTGGAATCAGGCGACATCGGCGTGCTTGAGCCGTCCGGACGATTCGTGCTGCTTAATGTGGAAGTCGGCAAGGCTCGGTTTGAAATCCAGCTGGAACCGCTCAAGGGTCTGCACAGCATGTCGGTCTTTGCGTCGCGCGGACGTTACATCGTCTTTGCTCGCATACCGGATGCTCCTGCAGCAAATGCCGGATTCATCATGGTCAACCTGCCTAACTCAACGCCGGATCGTAAGCTGGTTGGAGGCAGGATTTTCGCCGTCGATCCGCGTGAACGAAAAGTCGACTGGAAGGCGGAACTTCCGGATCAGGCTGTCGCGCCGGCATTGCTCAGTGATATTCCGTTGCTCGCCAGCATGCACATTGTTCAGAAGCAGAACAAGCAGGCCAACGGAACCATCAGCACGAGCCATGAGTACTGGCTGAATGTCCTGAATCTGGACACCGGTAAGATCGAACACAACGGCCGTATGACCAGTGGTTACCAGTTGGACCTGCAGTTCACTCCGGTGGACCGTAAGGTCGAGTTCCACTCCCGCACCGAAGTGCTGACGTTTGCGAGTGGAAGTGAGAAGTCCGACTGAGGCCGGCATGCCATGATGCCCGTAGACTCGAAGGTCCGGTCAAATCACCTCATGGTATTCGACGATCTCCCGCGACCTGTCAAATTTCGTGACAAGGCTGGACGAGACGGCGTTAACCAGCGCTCCATCAATCCTGTCTTTGTCGGCGGCCATACCGGCGATCATCGACAACTCGCACAGACGATTGATCAGACGCGGACAGCCCTGAGTGTGAGAATGGATCTGCAGCGTGGCGTCGTTTGTGAATATCTCGCGGTCGCTGCCAGCCTGAGTCAGAAGGTCGGATATGAACTCGTGAGTTTCGTCCAGCTGAAGAGCGTGAAGTTCGACGCGCAGATCGGAAAGCTCGCTCAGAATGCCACTGAGCCGAGGCAATTCTTTCGTGCGAACAGCGGTGATAAAAGTCGACAACCCGGAGGCATCCTGGGCGGTACAGAAAAGTCGTTCGAGTAGCGACATACAAGTGGTATCCGCTCGCTCAAGGTGGTCGAAGACGAAGATCGTCTGCATTTGCGTCAATTGAAGGGACTGCATCTGGTCGGTGATTCGACGCCAGAGATTCCAGCGGGATTCAGATTCGCTTGGTGCCAGTCCCAGCGACAACGAGAGATTCCAGAGCATCTCGTGAGCATCCAGACCGAGCAGGTTTGTAAACGCGACGTGCCGCTGTGAGCGTTTAACCTGCTCGCACAGAACCTTCAGCGTGAGTGTCTTGCCAACGCCGTCTCCGCCGCTGAGGAGTCCAAAACCTCGCTTCTGCTCAACGAGGTAAAACAGCCGCGCCAAAGCTTCCTCGTGAACTCCACTTTCGTGAAACCAGCGAGTGCTGAGTCGGTTGTTGAAGGGTGAAGCTGAGAGCCCCCAGTAGGATTCGTACATTTCCGGTCGCCTCTTGCTGCGTCTGGACCGCTGTTCGGAAGGCCGGGCGCACGCCGAACATCCGGCGCCGTCCGCTCGATCGTTATTATCGGCATGGAACGACCTCCATGATCACTGGAACCCTGGGGACTTGGACGGTTCGGTTCAGTACGGGAGAAATGACCACCGTTCGCCGATATGCTGACGCCCCTGCGATGTCAGAACTGCACGAAAAAACTGACGCCTCAGAAGAAAGACGACCGGAAAATCGATAGAGACGTGTCCGGATCAACTTCCCTGATGACGGTTGCGATTGAGGCTGTCGTTCCAGCCCAAAGACGTGCACTGAGTGACTGTTCCTGCAATTCTTTCAACCGACTTAACGGGCAGCCTTCCATGACCAACGTCAAACAGAATCGTGCCGCCTGGAATCGTCTGGCCGAAACGGGCAGCCAGTTTGCGAACGTCGCGACCGATGAAGAATTGAAGAATCCGCTTCAGACGCTCGAAACTCGCGGCTGGCTGCCGCCGAGCGTCACTGGCCTGAACGTGCTGTGCCTGGCTGGCGGAGGCGGCTGGCAATCGATCCTTTACGCCGCCGCCGGAGCCAATGTTTCCGTCGTGGATCTCAGCCCGTCGATGCTGGCCCTGGATCGGCATGAGGCTGAACGGCGCAACTTGAAAGTCAACTGTGTTGAAACTTCGATGGACGATCTGTCGGAATTCGACGACGCATACTTCGACATCGTGCACCAGCCGGTCAGCACGTGCTACGTCTCGGACATCGGCCGCGTCTACCGTGAGATCGCTCGCGTCTCCAAAGACAACGCGATTTACATCAGCCAGCACAAACAGCCGACGAGTCTGCAGATCGTCCGCCGCGACCATCACGACAACTACGTGCTCGGCATCCAGTACTACCACGAAGGCGCGCTGCCCGCGACGACCGACGTTTCCTATCGAGAGCCCGGCGCCGTCGAGTACATGCACCGCTGGGACCAGCTTGTCGGCGAGCTATGCCGATCGGGCTTCGTCCTGGAAGACCTGCGAGAACCCTACCGAGGCGACCCTCACGCCCAACCCGGCCACTTCCGCCACCGAGGTCGCTACATTGCCCCCTACGTCCGCCTGAAAGCTCGCCGACAGTCACGAACGGGCGAAACCACCGAACAACCAGCGAGCCGCATCTGGACTCCGGATTCCTGAAGACCCGATTCGCCATCCACCGTGCGACGCTGACATTCCTGGAATGTGAGTAGCAACGCGTAACGCGCCGGGGAGGGTGGATGTCCGAAAAAGGTGCATTTCGCGTCGCTGCACACACCCTGTGGGAAAGATTTACTACAGGACTTCGAGCGTCGGTAGCGCCGGAGAATCCAGCAGCTGCCGGGCGATCTGCATAGCGATGTTCTGGCAGACTCCCAGAAGTTCTTCACGGACCGGACTGTCTTCATTGAAGATTTCCGACATGCGTCCGGCATCGCCGAGTTCCCGGATGTACGCCGTGATCGGCACCTCGCCCAGGAACGGAATACCGGATTTCCCGGCCTGATCTTTGGCTCCGCCGCGTCCGAAGATCTCGCCGGACATGTTTTCGACGATGCCAAGCACGGGAATATTCACCTGACCGAACATGCTGATTGCCTTCACCGCGTCCAGTAGCGCCACTTTCTGAGGCGTACAGACAATAACCGCACCAGCCAGACCCAGCAGTTGCGACAGCGTCAGCGATACGTCGCCGGTACCTGGCGGCAAGTCGATGATGAGATAATCCAGCTCGCCCCATTCGGTCTGTGCGAGAAACTGTGTCAGCAGTTTGTGCAACATCGGGCCGCGCCAGACGACAGCCTGATCCGCTTTGATCATGAAACCGATCGACAACAGCTTCAGTCCGTCTTTGTCGATCGGCTGAATTCGCTGCATCCGGTTGCCAGCTGCGTCGGTGACTTCGTCGACCGCAGGCTCGCCGCTCGCTCCACATAAATGAGGAATGCTGGGACCGTACACGTCGGCATCCATCAGGCCGACTTTGGCTCCGAACGACTTCAGCCCGTACGCCAGCATCGTTGCGGTGGTGCTTTTTCCGACACCGCCTTTTCCGCTACCGACAGCGATGACATTTTTGATTCGTAAACCGATCTTGCCGCCGGTCTCCTTGCCCTTCACTTTCCAGCCGAACGTCACGTTCGCGTCGGCAGCGTCGCCGGAATGTCGCTGGATCGCGGCGTTGATCGCGGCCTCGATGCGTTCCCGACCGGGGTACGCCGGCGTCGGCAGTTCGATTTCGATCGATGCAACTCCAGCGTCTGAAATCGTGGCCTGTTTGACCATGTTGAGCTTTCCGAGGGACTGTCCGAGCTCGGGATCAGCGACGGATTCAACACAGTGGCGCAGTTCTGAATCGTTCATGACGTTTTCTTGATGACGGATAAATGGCAGGATTTTCGGCGGGGTGATCGAGATTTCAATTTGTAACAGTCTGCCGATGAGCGAACAACGAACAGTCTTCGCTCGTTGCGAATTGGCAATGGACTCGCAAGAATCGGCGAACTTTGATCCGTCCAGCTGATGATGGATCGCCTTTTTAACTGGTACGTCATTGACCAACGGAACCTGGAATGCAACTCATTTTTGATGCCCATCTGGACATGGCCTGGAACGCGATCGAGTGGAATCGCGACCTGACGCTTCCGGTCCGCGAGATCAATAACTTCGAAAACCAGTTCTCCAGAATCGTGCCGGAGATCGGCGACGCGACCGTTTCATGGCACGAGTTGCGGCGCGGCCGAGTTGGTATGACGATCTCGACGTTGCTGCCCAGACTGCATCGCAAGGATGGAGCCCTCTCGCACTATCAGTCCCGGGAAGCCGCTTACGGAATCTGTTACGGACAGCTGGCGTATTACCGCGCCATGGTTGAGGCCGGGCATCTGCGGCAGATCTCCGATCTGGCCTCGCTGGAAGATCACGTCGCTCAGTGGAGTGCCGACCAATCCGGCGATACCAGTACGCTCCCGATCGGTTTCATTCTGAGCATGGAGGGCAGCCCTTCGATCCTCTCGCCCGGTCAGATTGAAGAGTGGTACAACGCTGGTCTGCGAATTCTCGGACCCGCTCACTACGGACCCGGCCCGTACTGCTACGGAACCGGCAGCCCGGGTGGCCTGAAAGACGGTGGAGCCGAACTGCTCCAGGAAATGGACCGTGTCGGCATGCTGCTGGACGTGACTCATCTGGCCGATCAGTCGTTCTGGGAAGCTCTCGACGTGTTTCAGGGGCCCGTTCTGGCGAGCCATCACAACTGCCGGGCCCTCGTTCCCGGCGACCGTCAACTCGACGACGACCAGATCAAAGAGCTGATCAAGCGCGGCGCCGTCATCGGAGCGGCGTTCGACAACTGGATGATCAAGCCCGACTGGATCCGCTTCAAATCCGATCCTCAAACGGTGTGCATGGCGGACATCGTCGACCACATGGACCACATCTGCCAGCTGGCCGGCAGCGCGAAGCACTGCGGCATCGGCACAGACCTTGACGGTGGCTTCGGCAAGGAGCAGGCGCCGCGAGACCTGACCACCATCGCTGATCTGCAACAGATGGCAACACTGCTGAGCGAACGCGGCTACAGCGACGACGACGTCGAAGGCATCATGTCGCGAAACTGGCTCGACTTCTTCCGCCGCGCCTGGAGTTAAAGTTTTACCTCAGCAACTTCGCAACTTCTGCGCGACGCGTGTGTAACTTTGCAGGTTGGGACTCTGCCGCGTCAGGAGTCAAACCTCTGCGTTTTATCCCTCGGTGGCCTCTGCGATTAACAAAGTCGCAGGGTCGCGCGTCTGCTACTGCTGAGCGGATTTCGGTCGCACGGTCAGTACCGGGCAATTCGAAGTTCGAACGACTCGCTCGGCAATGCTGCCCATCAGTAGATCAAGCACACCGCGACCATGCGTCCCCATTACGATCAGATCACAACCGTGCTGTGTCGCGTAGTTGAGGATTCGCGAGACAGGGTGACCGTGCTCCCACTCGCGTTTGATCGTCACGCCCTGCGAATCTTCAGCAGTAATCCACTCGGCCAGAGCCGCATCGCTGAAGTCTTCAAAGTCACGAGGCTTCGGCAGGTATCCACCCAGCGCAGGGATGTAAACGACGGGATCCTCGATCACATGAAAGAGCGTGATCGATGCGCCGAATGAGCGAGCGAATTCCAGCGCGTAATCCGTCGCTTCGCGCGACGAGTCGCTGAAATCGGTGGGGACAAGTATATGTGTCGGCTTCATGATCCACTCTCCACTTCCTGTGTACTGAATTGCGAATACGACGTCGAACCTGCCGCATTCGAAACGAATGCTCTGATGATCCGAAGTGACGATGATGCACCGAGACTGGTCAGCGTCCTTGCGCCACCGAGTAACGATGTGCGGCTAACGTTTCGGCGGCAAACTCAGACCGAAGTTTGTCGCGTGAAAGTGCATCAGCTCCAGACCTCGTTTTTCGTAAATGAGCGTCGCGCTGTGGGGGACACCTTCGACGATCAGTCGCTCAAATGGAATCTTGAGCGATGTCAGGAACTCCATGTACTCCAGGTTGTTTTCGTAGTTGAAACCTTTTGTCCCAACGTGCACGAGAATTCGCAGAGACGGCTTTGGATTCTTCGCGTACTCACGCGCCAAATCCCAGGTGTTGTACCCTTCGGCGAAAACAAGAGCGTCGTTCTCACGGCCGTTGTTTTCTGAGATCGATTTCTCTGTCGAGTGCCCTGCCCCGCCGGGAGCACACGAACTGAACAGATTCGGATGACGGAACATGATCCGAGTCGTCCCGCGTCCGCCCTGCGAAAAACCTTCGAGTCCTCGACCGTCACGACTCGCGATCGTCCGATACTTCGAATCAACGTGCGGAATGAGTTCTTTCACGAAGACGTCTTCGCCCATCGAGTCGAACTGCGGCGTGTTGTAGTGGCTGACTTTGCCGCCATTCACAAAGACGTAAATCATCTCGGGCACGTCGCCATCCCGCATGGCCTTGTCGATGTGCGTCGTCAGGCGAATGGACTTCGTCTCGCTGCCCGGACGTCCGCCGTGGAGGTAGTACACGGCGGGGAACTTCCTGCTGGAGTTCTGCTCGGCCTCGTAACCGGGCGGGAGGTAGATGCAGTACCCGACGTCGACATTCATCGACGGGCTCTTGAACGTGCCGTGCCGCAGGCCAGCGGGCCACTCACCTTTCGGCAGTGGATTCACCCAGCGAAACGGCGGCGTTTCCTTCGCGGGTTCCTTGTCGCCTTTTGTCTTCTGAGCGAACGCGGATGACGACGTGAACAGGACGGCCAGGACCAGACAAAGTGTGCGTTTCATAGAGGCAATTCCTGCTGTACTTGAATGAGCGAGGGCTGGCAATCAGACACAGTTATTGATCACCGCCAAACAATCCACCGAATTCTGGGATGTGATACGTCACTCCGCCACCGAATCGAGAATTGAGCAAGTCCACGCGTTCCCCGGCAGGGCTGCACGTGGGCGAGCGACCACTCCTGCGATATCCTTAGTCAATCATGCCAATGGAATCATCATCCGAACTTACGATCGAACTCTTCAGCGAAGCTGAAACGCAGCAACTCGGTCGAATGCTGGGCGAAGCCGCTCAACCGGGACTTGTCGTGGCGCTGGTGGGGAATCTTGGCGCTGGTAAGACTCGATTCGTCCAGGCGGCGGCTGAAGGCCTCGATGTTCCTCGCGAGGCCGTCAACAGTCCGACGTTCGTACTGATTCATGAATACGAAGGCCGGTTGCCGGTTTACCACTTCGACACCTACCGGCTGAGGGATGTTGACGAGTTCCTGGAACTCGGAGCCGATGAGTACATGTCGGGCGAAGGCGTCTGCTTCATCGAGTGGGCAGACCGGATGGAAGAAGTGCTGCCGCGCGACCGTCTGACCATCACGTTCGAAATCACTGGAGAGCTGACGCGTCGCGTGAGCCTTGCAGCCGGAGGTCGAGTCTCGCAATCTGTGCTACAAAGTTTAATCAATCGTAGCCGTCAACGTGGTGAGGCTAATTGAAGGGCATTGATTCTGTGAAAGTATTCGTCAGTTGGTCGGGTGAATTGAGCCGAATGGTTGCGGAGAAGTTGTGCTACTACTTGCGAGCTATCAACCAACAGGTTGAGCCGTTTATGTCTGCGCAAGATATCGCAGCAGGGGCAAGGTGGGCACCTGAGATTGCTAAGCAGTTGGAAGACTCTGCCTATGGCGTCATTTGCATGACTCGCGAAAATCTCCTTCAACCGTGGCTGATCTTCGAGGCTGGCTCTCTTACTAGACACGTCGAAGCCAAGGCATGTGGGCTCTTGATTGGCGACCTTTCACCTGAAGAAGTAACAAGTCCTCTCAGGCAGTTTCAGCACAAGGACATCTCACCACACGGACTGTGGGATTTAGTGAAGGCAATTAACGAGTGTGCTTCACTGCCGCTTGACAACACGTTTCTTCGTTCGACATTCGACACGTGGTGGCCGAGATTCCAGGCGGACTATGATCATATTCTGGAGCAACAGTCAGACTGTGAGGAATCACCAACACGAGAGCGAGACATGCTTGTCGATATCGTGGCAAGTGTGCGAAGACTCGAAGCGAGACTTCTAC
>JAQBWV010000373.1 GCA_027624335.1 Planctomycetota bacterium | reverse complement strand
TCAGGATCGGCGGGAGGGCCGTCAGCAGCGATCTCATCAGGGGGAGGAGCGCCAACCGCCCAAGCCACCCGTGTCGGGCTGGCAAATGCTCGTCGGAGAGGAGTCTGTGCAGGGTGAAGATGGCGGCGTTCTGAAATGTAAGGGACGCTCCAGGGAGGTGTCTGATGAGTCGCCGGACGCCCAGTGAATTGATACTGTTGATGCTCTTCCACAACGGATCGTGTCGGAATCGTCGCCAGCATATCGCGCCCGTAAGCCGCACTGCACATGGGAGCACCGGAACTTTGTAGTGCGGATCGTAGGGGAAGAGGTAGTTCGGACAGTGGTGTATTTGCATGCCCCCCGGTACGGTCAGGCGGTGCATTGCCTCGAAGACCGCCGAGATGTCTGTCACGTGCTCAAGCACATTGTTCGACACCACGAGATCGAAGCTCCCGCTCGGTACGTGCAAGTCTTCCACCCTGAGATCGAGGAAGCGATCAATCCCGTGGGTGAAGTGCTTGATGACCGGCACCGCGATCTCTCGAAACAGGGAGAACCCGGAGTGCGAGGGCTCTACTGACGTGACCTTTGCGCCGGCCGCGTGCACCAGAATGTGAAAAAATCCAAATCCCCCGCCGACATCGAGAACTCGAAGGCCTCGACGGAGCCGGGGTCTTACCAGCTCGAAGAAACACCGGTGTTCCTCCAGGTAGATCTCCAGTAACTGCTCGCCACTCTGGTCGGTGTGAGGAAACACGCGCCGTGGAAGCTGGTGCGACTGCTGACGAAGCAGTTCGAGCAGGTCTGGTCGGCTCAGCACGAAGGCTCGAATCTGGGCGAGCAACGTCATCGTCCCGCCTGCGGTCATGGTGTCAGGCACAGTCGCGAGTTGATGGTATCAGGCTAGGCATTGGAAGACTCACGTCATTGTCGGCTGTTTCGCGAGAGCCGCGAGCAATGCTTGGCCAGAGTGGCGGGTGCGACGCCCGCTGAGGAAGCGTGCGCTCACGCGGGCGTCCAACGCTACTAGGGCCGGCTGTTTCGCGGCGCGTATCGGAAGAACTCAAGGGCAGCTGAGTCGAAGTCAGGAAACGATTGGTCTCGCTTCGAAATCCACCTGGGCTCCAGAGGCCACTGAAAGTCGAAGGTCGGATCGTTATAACGAATGCCCCTAGCCGAGTCGGGTGCGAACGCCTGACTCATGTAGTAGTGCACGATTGAGCGGGGAGCAAGCGTGAGCCACCCACTGGCACAACCAGGTGGCACGTACAAACTACGCCGGTTCTCCGCAGACAGGCGTGTCGATTCCCACCGCATAAATGCGGGGGAGTCTCTTCGCAGGTCAAGGGTGATGGCATAGAGCCCACCGGTGAGGCATGAGAGCGTCTTGGCCTCCGCAGACGAGCCCGTTTGATAGTGGAACCCGCGCAACGTGCCGCGGTTCAGGTTCTCCGAGATATTGCCTTGGACGACGGTCGGCGTGAGCCCGTGCGCTGCGAACTCCTCAATACAGAAGTGACGCCGGAAGGAACCACGTTCGTCCGTGTGTACTGTCGGTTCGATGAGAAACACGTCAGGTAGATCGAGTTCGATGAACGTCATCGACTGGTCCCGAGGCCAAACGGGAGTGGCAGACGGAGATCCGTGAAGAAAGCCGCGTCGTCGTTTCGAAAGAGCTGGAACCCCCGGACAAGGGCCAGGACGGTGAGCGCCGTCGCCAATGGGGTTCCCGCGTAAAACCATATTCCGTCGAGCGTCATGAAGCAGATACAGGAGACCACGACGGGAGCGCTGAGCCAGGCAAGTCGAAGCAGTTTGCCGCCAACGCTCCTTTGCACAACCACGAGGACAAGCACCGCAGATGTGCCATAGGCCAGTATCGTCGCCATGGCTGATCCCAGAATTCCGAAGGGGGGGATCAATACCAGATCAAGCCCAACGTTTGCCGCGGCGGACGCAAAGCAGATTCCGCTCAGTGCCCACATGGAGCCGTAGGCGGCAACAACTGGAGCGAATGAGTTGAAAAGCGCGAGGGCGCTTGTCGCGACCATGAGCAGAGCGAAAACCGGTGTCGCGGCACCGAAGGACTGGCCAAACAGCATCGGTACAAGGTCTCGGGCGGTGAGCACCGCGAGACTGAACAGAATCGATGTGCCGAGAAGCCAGTACGGCAACAATCGCTCGGCGAGTGTCCTGATTCGCGTCCGTTGTCCCTCGGCGACCATGACTGACAACGGCGGCAAGAGCAGTGTGGAAAAAATGATCGTGATCTGTTGCACGACACCTGCTAGCTGAGCCGCGAGCGAGTAGACACCGATGCCGGAGATCGGTACATACCACCTGAGGATCACAAGGTCGAACCAGTTGGCTCCGAAGAAACCGGCCCAACTTGAGAGTAGCACTGGGGCGGAGAAGAGTACCATTCGACGGTAGGCTGAGCGAGTGAAGGTGGGCCGGAGCGTACGAAGGCCGATTACCGTCACTCCCCACAATGTGACGGACGCCGAACTCGCTGCGTAACACGCCAGTACGATGGGGGCGCTGGTGGTCCACGCGACAGGTAACGCGACAAGGCACGCGAGCATCAGGGTCTTGTCGAGGAAGAGGCTGGCACCGTACCTGGCCATCTGATCGCTGGCCTGGAAGACCGCGCCGACGAGCGAGAGGCCGCACGTAGCAACAAAATGCAGGACGATGAGCCAGATGGCGAACGGTGGCACGTCCAGATAGGTGGCGAGCGGTTGACGGGCGACGACCATGAGAATGCTGCCAACGATGGCGACCGGGAGGAGAATGCCCAGCCTGGCCCACAGTGTTTCGCTCACGCTACGATCGGTTGAGAACTCCCTGGAGGCGAACCGGATAAAGCCTGTATGCGTCCAGTTCACTGTCGCCAGCAGTAACACCTGAGACGCCATGAGCATCAGGGCAAGGCGACCGTAGCCTTCTGTTCCCAGTCGACGGGCGAGCAGGGCATTGACTCCAAGTCCCATGGCCATGGCACCGTAGTTGCCGAAGCCAAGGGCGAGGAAGTTTCGTCCAACGTCGGCGAGTCGGTGCGTGGGTTTCATGTGTGGGTCAGGCCGGGTTATTGGCAGTCGAGCGTCCAGTCGATCTACGAGTAGTCGGTCCTGTATGCGATCCTTTCGTTGCTCTTCACGACTGCGTTGAGTCCCCGGTTGAACGCGCGAACCCCGGCCACAGGCAGGACGGACAGTATCAGGGCCGCGACTGTGCGCGGGCGGAGAAGCGTCTGTCGTCGTGAACGAATCGCGGAAAACACGCAGGTGCGTGCCCAGCGGGGATCGGTGGCCACTCGAATGGCCAGCCAACCGCACGCTGCGAGAAAATTCGCGCGAAACCTCTCCAGGGCGGGCAGCAGGCCAGGTGGGAATGCAGGTTCTCGCGCAAGTTTGTCGAACAGGGTCAGCACCATCTGTGCATTGAGCTTGATGGCCTTGCCTCTGTTGCCAGCATGTTCACGCATCACGCTGAGCGGTTCGTCAATATAGTGAAACTTGTATGTCATGGCGATGCGCCAGTAGATCGATTCGCCCTCGATGAAAAGGTCTTCATGAAACGGGTAATCGATGAGGCACTCTTTCCGTATCAACGGGGAGATAGGATTGATGAAGCCCTCGTCCTGTCGGGCGAACATCTCTCCGAGAATGGCACCGGACACTTTCAGGGTTTTCTCGATCCACCGGTGCCCGCTCAGAGCGTCGATCCGGTAGCCCGGAGAATAGACGACGCCGTAGTCAGGCGGCAAGCTCGAAAACGCGTGGAGTTGACGTTCGAGCTTGTTCGGAAGGTAGTAGTCGTCAGCGTAGAGTATCGAGACGTACTGCCCGGTTGAGAATGCGATCGCCTGGTTCAGCCTTTTTGTGAGCGCTGCGTTGTCGTCGTGCAGGAACAGATGGACTCGATGTTCGTCCCTATATGTCGTCAGCAGCTCCCTTGAGCCATCCGTTGAGCCATTGTCGATAACGATCAGCTCAAGATTGCGATGGGTCTGACTGAGCGCGCTTGCAATCGCATCGCGGAGGTATTCCGCCTGATTGTAGCCGCATAGGATGATGGAGACCCTTTGATCTTGCACGCTGTGCTCCGGAAGTCACGATACCCTCTGCGGCTCTGCCGCACGCGCGCCGCTCTCGACGGTGTCATGGTCTGTTCACGTTCTGAACAGGGATTCTGGCCTACATCGCCGGAATGGTCAAACGAAAACGGACTTTCGTTTCCCTCTACAGTTCTAGCTAGACGACCGACGCTCAATACTTGTCCCTCCCTCGAAACCTGGGGGGCAGTCGGGCCGTGGCGACAGCGGTTGCAGTTCCCCGCACGTGGTCAGCGCCGACCCTTCACAAGGAACGGCAGCTGACGCTATAGTTGACTCCTCCATCAGAGCTTTGCACCTTCTGCGTGCGGGTGGGGCGTTCGTGTTTCCTGCCCCACACTGCGGCAGGACCGGATCGATATGCAGTTGGAATGACGAATCCCACCAATTACGACGCGCGTCAGCCCGCTCTGAGGGCCCTCCCAGATATGCCGCGCGTCACGGTGATCACCATGTGCAAGGACCGTGCATGGTGTATGGATGAATGTGTGCGGAGCGTGCTGGGACAGGACTATCCGAATATCGAATACCTGATCCAGGACGGTGCATCGCAGGACGACACGCTGGACGTGCTCAGGAAGTATGACGATCGCGTGCAGGTGCGCTCGGAGCCGGATCGTGGCCCGATTGACGCATTTCACAAAGCACTGGCCAGGGCAACCGGTGACATCTTCTGCCTTCTACTCTCTGACGAAAGGTTCTACGACCACGGGGTCGTCTCTCGAATCGTGGACGAGTTCCGCAAGCATCCGAATGCAGGAGCGCTGTATGGGGATT
>JAQBWV010000061.1 GCA_027624335.1 Planctomycetota bacterium | reverse complement strand
TGGCTGCCGCAGCTGCTTATCGAGGTCAGGCTCCCCATCTCAAGGAAGCTGAAGGGACGGACCTGTCAGCAATCCGGAGTGGAGCGCTTGCAGCCTCTATCAAGGCTGGCGATCAGGTCGTAGAAGACATTGTCAGAGCAGCGGCTCGTCACCTGGGCTCGGCAGCAGGATCGCTCGTGAATCTGCTGAATCCAGATGTCATTCTGCTTGGCGGAGGCCTGGTTGAAGCGCTGCCCGACCTTTATTCGGAGGTCGTGCTGGCTGCCGCTCGCAAGCAGGCCATGTCCTGCTATCGTGATTCGTTCACGGTTCGAGTCGCGACGCTGGGTGATTACGCTTCAGTGAAGGGGGCCGCCGCCTGGGCGCGACGTACGATCGAAGGGACAAACGCCTGATTCTTCACTGTTTCTTAACTGTTCATACATGAACGACACGTCCTTGCCCGCCAGACTCACGTTATTATTAAACGTCACGTCCAACCGCCTTGCGATTCAGTTCTGACGAAATGTCCGCTTGATTTACCTGCTGAAGTTTGAACTGGCCTTGTTGAACTCATGAGCAGCAGCCGCAATCAGAATGAATTGACACTTCCCGGCAGTGATGCACCGTCAGCGCCGCCTCGACTTGTGGCAGTTATCGATATCGGTACCAGCGCGATCCGCATGGCGATTGGTGAGATATCGAGTAATGGCTTGACTCGAACTGTCGAAACCCTGTCGCAGGTCGTCAGCATCGGCAAGGACACATTCACTGACAGAAAAATCAAGCGGTCAACGATCGAAGACTGCGTGCGGGTGCTCACAAGTTATCGAGTCGTGCTGGACTCGTACGGCATCTCCAGCGATGACCAGTTGCGTTGCGTGGCGACAAGTGCGGTGAGAGAAGCACTGAATCGCCTGGTGTTTCTTGATCGGATCTACATCGCGACACGAATTCAGGTTGAGGTGCTGGACGAAGCCGAAGTCGCACGAATCACGTTTCTCGGCGTTCAGTCCACGCTGAAGGCGGACCCGAATCTGGCGACGGCGCGGTCGTTTGTTGTGGAAGTCGGGGGAGGGAGTACGGAACTGCTCGTCGTCGAACAGGGGCAGGTCACTTTTTCTCACACGAGCAATCTGGGTTCGCTACGACTGAGAATGATGATGGAGTCGTTGAAGACTCCGGTTCGAATGGAACGCGAGTTTCTGGAAAGCCAGATTAACCGCTTCGTCGATCAGGCGTTTCAGCAGGTCCGTTTTGACGACGCGATCGTGACAAAGCTGATTGCCCTCGGCGGCGACTTTCGCTTTGCCGCAAAAGAACTGGTGCTGGATCGAGTTGAAGATTCGCTCGCGACTATCCCGATCAGCAAACTGGAACAGTTTGTCGACAGGATGTTGCCCTTGTCGGTTGATGAGCTTGTTCACGATTACCATCTGACGTTTCCAGATGCGGAAACGCTCGGGCCGGCGCTATTGACCGTGTTGACCATTGCTCGCCATCTGGGTGTCGAAAAGCTACGGGTGTCTGATGTCAATCTGCGTGATGGTCTGTTGACCGAACTGGCCAGTGACGACATCTGGAGCGGTGACTTTCGCGATCACGTCATGAACTCAGCAGTCGATCTTGGAAGGAAATACGCCTTCGATGAAGGGCACTCCCGGCATGTTGCAGACCTTGCCGGCAAGCTGTTCGACCAGCTGCAGCTGCACCATCGGCTCGACGCGCGCGCACGCGTCATGCTGACGCTGGCATCGCTGCTCCACGAAATCGGAAATTTCGTCAGTATTTCTGGCTATCACAAACACTCGATGTATCTGATTCAGAACAGTGAGCTGTTCGGACTAAGTTTGCTTGATCTGCAGATCGTGGCGCTGATTGCTCGTTATCACCGCCGAGCCTCACCCCGACCGACGCACCTGGTTTACTCGAATCTGTCGAGAGGAGATCGAGTGATCGTTTCGAAACTGGCGTCAATTCTTCGGGTCGCTGACGCGCTCGATCGCTCGTACAGTCAACGGATTCGCGACTTCAGTTGTGCTGTCGAAAAGAATCGATTGATCGTCACCGTTTCGGGGATCGACGATCTGTCGCTCGAACAGATTGCATTGAAGCAAACCTCCCAGCTGTTCGAAGAAACTTACGGATTGTCGGTATTGCTGCGTCGTTCGCGGCAGTAGGAACATGATTCAATCTACAGCATTCAGATTGCGGGTTCCGAGAAACCTTGAATTCGGAACGAAGAACCAATGGCAAAACAACGAGATGCAACTGTTGCCGATCCCCGCTTTTTTAATCGGGAACTCAGTTGGCTTGAATTCAATCAACGAGTTCTGGCAGAAGCGCAGAATGAGTCGTTGCCGCTGCTTGAACGGTTGAAGTTTCTGGCGATTACGGCGTCAAATCTGGACGAGTTCTTCATGGTGCGCGTCGGCGGTCTGCAGTCTTTGCACTCGCGTGGAAGCCAGTCGCGCGATCCTGCTGGAATGACGGCTGACGAGCAATTGACCGCAATCAGCAATCGTGCGCATGAATTGACTCGTGATCAGTACAGCTGTTATCTCGAAACCATTGAGCCGTCGCTGAGTGAAGCGGGTATTCAACGGCTTCGCATGCAGGATCTTTCTTCAACGCAAACTCAGTTCGTTCGACTGGTGTTTGCTGATGAGATCATGTCACTCGTTGCCCCGTTGGCGGTTGAGTCTGAAGAGCAGTTCCCAACTCCGATGGGCAACTCAATCAGTATGTGCGTGCGTCTGGAGCGTCCGCTGAAGGATGCGGAAGGCAACGAGACCAGATATGTCGTTCTTCCGTTCGGCCGGATACCCACGCGGTTTGTCACGTTGCCGTCAGCAGGAAGTTACTCATTCGTCCTGATGGAAGAGCTGGTCGAACGATTCATTGGAGAGTTTTTCCCCCAGGAAACGGTGCTGGAGTGTGTCGCGTTCCGTGCAACTCGTAACGCGGATATGGCAATTCGCGAAGATCTCGCCGGCGACCTTCTGCTGCAGATGAAAGAGCTGCTGGTTGCTCGGCGGGAGAGCGACTTTGCTCGACTGGAGATTGCTCAGAACGCGTCAGACGATGTGGTGGAGTTTCTCAAGGAATGTCTGGGCCTTGAAAATCGAGACGTTTACCGCATTCCCGGCCCGCTGGATTTGACTCACTTTTTCCAGGTGGCTGACGCGGGAACCGTTGAAGGCCATGGTTACGAGAAATGGCCACCGCTGCAGTCGCCGCTGGTCGATCCGCAGGAGAGCATGTTCGAAACGATCTCGCGGCGGGATGTTCTGCTGTACCATCCGTATGAGAGTTTTGATCCGGTTGTCCGCTTCATTGAGGAAGCTGCTGACGACCGCGACGTGCTGGCAATCAAGCAGACTCTTTATCGAACCAGTCGAAACAGTCCGATTATCGCCGCCCTGGCAAGGGCTGCGGAAAAGGGCAAGCACGTCACTGTCGTTGTCGAACTTAAGGCTCGTTTTGATGAGGCTCGGAATATCGAAGGGGCGAAAGTTCTGGAACACGCAGGCGTGCAGGTATTTTACGGCGTCAAAGGTCTGAAGACTCATGCCAAGCTTTGCATCGTCGTGCGGAGAGAACCTCAAGGTATCCAGCGGTACCTTCACTTTGGCACGGGTAACTACAACGAAGTCACCGCTCGTCTCTACAGCGACGTGAGCCTGCTGACGTGTAACGAAGACCTCGGCGCCGACGCTGTTTCGTTCTTTAATTCGGTAACGGGTTACTCGTTACCACAGACAATGCACAGCCTCGCGGCCGCCCCGATCACGCTGCGTGACCGGCTCGCTGAGATGATCGAAGCTGAAATACAGTTCAAACGGCAACGACAGCGGGCGGAAATCAACGTTAAGGTCAACTCGCTGGTCGACCCGCAGATGATTGAATTGCTGTATCGAGCGTCGCAGGCCGGAGTCAAAGTGAGGCTGAATATTCGTGGCATCTGCTGCCTCTGTCCGGGCGTTCCTGGGCTCAGCGAGAACATCGAAGTGGTGAGTGTCGTGGATCGATTTCTGGAGCATGCGCGCATCATGCATTTCCGACACGGTGGCGATAATCGAGTCTTCATCTCCAGTGCAGACTGGATGGGGCGAAGTCTGGACCGAAGAGTCGAATTGCTGGTGCCGGTCGAAGATGACCGTGCGCGAGATCGTTTGCTGGAGATCATCGAATGCTATTTTAAGGATCGCATCAAGGGACATCGGCTGCAGCCGGATGGCAGTTACCTGGTAGCCCGGAAACGTCGATCATCCGGACTGCAGATGCCTGCACAGGAATGGCTCTTCCGCGAGACAACCCGTATTGTTGAACTGGCGGCACAATCCCGCCAGGCAGTCTTTGAGCCGCATCGAGCTCCGGATCAGTGATCGATCTGACACGCCGGTTTGGTTGAAGATCAATGGTTGAGAAAGCACACGCGATGTCGAGCCTGCACTTCGTGAAAGTTATCCCTCTGGGCTGTCTGTGTCTGGCAGGGATTGCTGTTTGTTTTTCTCGGCAATCGTTTTCCGCAGAGAGCGTTCGTCACCCGAACATTGTGGTGCTGTTTGCGGATGACCTCGGTTATGGCGAACTCGGTTGCCAGGGGAATCCACAGATTGCGACGCCGAATATCGATTCCATTGCGAATGATGGTGTTCGATTTACCAACGGCTATGTCACCGCGCCATTCTGTAGTGCGTCACGTGCCGGACTGATGACCGGTCGGTATCAGACGCGGTTCGGGTACGAATTCAATCCGATCGGAGCGGACAATGAAGACCCGCGCGCCGGGTTACCGCCTTCTCAGAGAACGATCGCGAATCACCTGCATGACGCCGGTTACGCGACAGCTCTGGTCGGCAAGTGGCATCTGGGTGGCACAGCGAAGTATCACCCCTATCGGCGCGGGTTCGACGAGTTCTTCGGCTTTCTTCACGAAGGCCACTACTTTGTCACGCCGCCATATCATGGTGTGACGACGATGCTGCGTCGTCGAACATTGCCGAACGGCGACAAGGGACGGTGGATTTCGCGAGACGGTCGAACGGTTCTCTCAACCCACATGGGCTACGATGAGCCTGCGTACGACGCCAACAACGCCATCCTTCGCGGAAGCCAACCGGTGGTTGAACTGGAATATCTCACCGATGCGTTGACTCGTGAGGCGGTGGACTTCATCGATCGAAATCAGGAACGACCGTTCTTCCTGTTCCTTTCTTACAACGCCGTTCACAGCCCCCTGCAGGGAGCGGATGCGTACATGAAAAAGTTCGCGTCGATCGAAGACGTCCATCGACAAATCTTTGCCGCGATGCTTGCCAACATGGATGACAGTGTTGGCTCTGTGCTGCAGAAACTGCGAATGACGGGTCTGGAAGACGACACGGTGGTGTTTTTTATCAGCGACAACGGAGGACCGACTCGGGAATTAACTTCCAGCAACGCACCGTTGCGCGGCGAGAAAGGCAGTCTGTATGAAGGTGGTATTCGCGTCCCGTTTCTCGCGAAGTGGCCTGGTCAGCTGAAAGCACATTCGGAATACGACGAACCAGTCGTGTCGCTGGACGTGTTTGGTACGGCAGCCGCGCTGGCGCAAAAGCCGATCCCACAGGGTTCCGAAATTGACGGCGTCAACCTGCTGCCATTTCTGGCGGGAAAAGCCGATGACTCCCCGCACCGGGATCTGTTCTGGCGCGTCGGTTCCAAAGCGGCCATGCGAATGGGCGACTGGAAGCTGCTTCGTAATTCGGACCGTCGTCAGCAGGCCTCGAACTGGGAACTCTACAACCTGCGGAACGACATCGGTGAAACAACCGATCTTGCAGCCAGCGAACCGGAGCGTTTGCAGGAGCTGATCAATCTCTGGGAACAACGGAATGCTGAAATGATTGATCCAGTCTGGCAGCGCTAACCGTCACTTGCCGCCGTGCGTTACAGGAACTGGATCAGGCTCAGCTGGAATCCCTGCCCGGCGACTCGGTACGTCGCTTCCAGAACCTGCTGTTGTGCGACGAAGGCCGACAGCACCTCTGCCAGGTCAGCGTCAAATTCCTGAGAAAGTGTCTCGTTGATGAGCACTTCGTCGTCGAGAAGTCGATTCTCGACGTCGTCGAGAGTTCTTGCCCGGACTCCGAGTTCGCCGATCGTCTGAAAGATTCGATTGGCCTCGACGTCGAGTTGCGAGTGGAGTTTTGTCAGCTCTGCGTCGTCGCCGTTTCGCAGGGCCTGTTCCAACGCAGTCAGAACGCTGATGAGTCCCTGAGACTTGCGGGAATTCACGTCGTTACCTGCCAGAGCGACTGTCGGATCGGTACCCGTTTCGGAACCAGCCAGCCCGAGGGCGCTCGACGTGTCGCTTGCGGCAACCGTCAGCGGTCCGGTTCCCGAATTGTCGACAAGGGAAATCCCGTTGCCAACCGCGTTGAGGGTCGCTGTCAGGTTTCCGGGATCAACGGTGTTGATGGCGTCGAGAACCTGTTGAACTGTCTGCGCACTCGACACGTCGACGGATACGGTCGAGGCATCTCGGCGTGTGATCTCAAGAATCCCGCTCGACTGTAACTGCGCGCCGGTGCCCTCGTTCAGGTCGCTCAGCAGAGTGTTGGCGGTCAGTGTCCGAATACCAAGCGCTGTGGCGACAGTTCCGTTGCTCTCGCCGATCGATAATTCGGCTCCGGCGAGTCGACTGACGATCGTAATGCCATCTCCGGATGCACTGATGCCGACGTCCAGATCGGGATTGGCCAGCCGAATTCGATTGAAGAGATCCTGAACTGTGTCGGTCGACGAAACATCTATAACCGTGGAATTGTCGCCGTTCCTGATCAGCAACCCTGTTCCCGGCGCCGCGTCAACTCCTGTGCCGCCGTTGAGATCGGCCAACCTGCTGTGAATCGAGATGACCGGATTAACGTTTTTCCCGGAAAGCTGTGCTGTCGCGACACTGGTGATACCCAGATCTCTGGCGACGCGCGAGCCAGCGATGTCGGAAACAGCAACTGTCCCGCTGGAAGGCGTCAGACGCAAACCTGACCGAGAGAGTGGATCAACATCGACAGTCACCGTGATTGGCTGCCCGGCAAAAGCATCTTCAATGATTGTCTTCACGTCCGCGACGGTTTCAGCGAAAGTCAGGTCAACCGTTCGCGACACTGTGGTCGCTCCATCCTGCACCACGACGTCGAATGATCCCAGGTCGATTCCAGTGCCCCCATGCAGATCCGAAAGTCGAGTATCGAATGTCAATGCGACGTCAAGATCGTTGCTTTCGACGGTCGTCAGGACATTGAATGCGGAGTCTCCGTCAAGGTTGTTAACAATCTGCTGCCCGACACCGACAATCGATCCAATCTGTTGCGAGTTGCCGTGGTAGAGCACTTGTCCGTTACCCATGAGTTCAAACGGAGCCGAGTTGTTTTCCGTACCACCGAATAGAAACCGACCTCGAAACTGCGTGTTGGACGCGTTCAATACCTGCCGCAGTAGTCCGCCGACTTCAATGGCCAGCCCGTCACGCTCCGCCTGCGTCGACGTATCGCCGATACCCTGCAGGATGATGCCCTTGGCCGCATTGACGGAATTCGAAACGGAACTCACCGCGTTCTCCGTGGCGCTCAACAACGACCGATCTGTTTGAACGTTAGTCTTGAATTGCTCCTGCCGTTCCAGACGGGTCTGCAGCACGATCGTTGCCAGTGCTGACGCAGGACTTTCACTTGGAGCGAGGTACTGTTGCCCGCTCGTCAGTTGATCCTGAATTCGTTGCAGTTCAGCTTGCGCAGACTGAATCTGTTGATTCAGTCGGCCAGCGGTGAATGAATTCGGCAGCCTGCCGGAAAGAATTGGACCAATGCTCATGGCAATCTGTTTGTTTCTGGACAGTGAATCAAAACGTGATTTCCGCTGTGAGGGTGAATCCGAATACACGCCCGGCGGAAATGTTCATTTCAGACATGGACCGGGCGAGTTTTCCAAACGTTGTTATAGATTGACCAGTATGTCGAAGAGCTCGTCGACCGTTCGAATGACTCGAGCGGACGCCGCGTATGCCTGCTGGAACTCGATCATCCGCACCGCTTCTTCGTCGAGACTCACTCCTGAAAACTGAGCGCGTTGACTCTCCAGTGACAGGCGATACTCATTCAGTCCAGCGGCCCTGGCCTTTTCGGAAGCCGTACCCTGCGCGACACCAGCGACGATCGTTCTGTAAAAGTCGTCGATGCTCGTGTTACCGATTGATTCCAGTGGCCGTTCCAGAATCGTTGCCAGTTCCAGGGCGTTGCGGTTGTCTGAAGGCCCGCCGCCCTGTCCAGTCGCCAGTAGATTGTGGTTTTGCTTGATCAGTGAGTTGATTCCGATGTTCGACGAATCGGAACCCGTGAAGAAGGTGTTGATGCCGAGGGCGCCGAGGGCGCCGCTGGAATCATTCGCGAAACGGATTTCAAAACCCGGAGCGGCATTCAGCTGCAGTTCTCCGGAAGTCGTGATCGATGCTGAGATGTCAGCGATCGAATCGAGGGCGGCGCGAAGGTCTTCAAGTGTCGTGTCGTTTCCTCCAATGCCGTCCAGGTCGATGCGGACTGTCTCGATGTTTGAAATTCCGGTCTGTTTATTCGTGACCTTGATTTCAAAACTACCGTGATTGATTCGAATCGGAAAAACAGAGTCGCTCAGTATTCCGTCAGGATCGTCAACCCGGTTGGTCGAAGTTACTGACGAGTAACCTTCCAGCCCCTCACCGGAAGCATGAATCCGGTTGAAGGCGTTAATCAGACTGCTGGTCAACTGGTCAAAATCGTCGATGAATTCGCCAAGAATGCCGTCTCGACCGTCGATGACTCCCCGAATTTCTCCCCCGGTCAACGGCAGTTGAGATTGTGTCTGGTCGAACTTTACGATTTCGACAGTGACTCCACGATCCGTGACGGACTCGGTTTCAATGTGCTGAATCCGACCAGAGAATACGAGGTAGTCACTGCCGCTGTAGATGTCGACCTGGCCGTTAGGTCGTTCATTGAACTGGACAGGGACAATCTCCGACAGCCGGTTCATCGCAATGTATCTTCTGCTTCGCAATGCCCCGGCTTCGCTTTCGATCAAGCCGTTGGATTCCTGTTTGGCAATCTGATCGTTGAGCGTTGAGATCTCGTCGATCAGGCTGTTTCCTTCATCGACGAGGTTCTTAATCCTGACAGTCTGATCTGTCCTCAGGTCGTCGACTCGATTTCGCAGGCTGGTGATGTCAGAGATCAGCAGCTCTCCCTGTGTAATAATGTTACTGCGTAGAGAGTCCTGCTCCGGTTGATTAGTCGCTTCGTTGAGCGCAGCCAGAAACGAGCTGAATCGGCTGGAAAGATCCTGATCTCCAAGTTCGCGCAGCTGTAATTCCAGTTGCGAATAGATCGCTTCCCTCGCTCCGGCTGCCTGAGCTTCAGAGTTCGAATCGTGGATGCGTGTTTCGAGAAACTGGTCGATCGCCTGTCGTACCGCCGTTGCCTTAACTCCGCCTCCGACAATAAAGCCTTGACGCTCGTACGAGTTTTCGGGCGAGAGCGTCAGCTCTTCGCGAATGTATCCGGGAGTGTTGGCGTTCGCGATGTTCTGCGATGAAACCTGGACCGCAGTGCTAAACACTTGCAGAGCGCGGCTTGCTGTCGCCAGTGCTGCGGTAAGTGCCATAATTCGGTCCGTCGAGAAGGTTGATCGTCTTGGGGTTATGTCAGATGGTTACGTTAATCAGCTGTTTCTTACTGACGATTCAACCGCCTTGCGAATTCCGTTCTGGAACACGTCGTGCGAACTGTTCCACCAGCTTCAGTGGTCATCAAACTGCGGTATCGATCAGTGCTCCACCAGAGGCCTGGCTGCCCGGACCACTGTTGAATTCAGAAGGACGGTCGCCGCAGTTGGCAATCAGGTTGCGAATCTCTGTGAACTCGCGGCAGCCACGTCGCACGACATGCCAGTTCACCCAGCTCGTTTGTCGCAGATCCCAGCTTCGCCTTTCAATTCGTCTCATCCACTCAACAGCCTGTTCGTATTGACCAGCAGCGATCTCTCCATGCGGTTCGACGAACTGAGATAGCTCGTGCAACAGCTTTCGCAGATTGACACCAGTGAGCTTCTGACGCCGCGCGTTTCCGAGGATCACCGCCCGCTGCTGGAGATGTTTGCGAAGTCGCTGCTGAATCGACTGTTCCTGTGCAACCAGTTGCAGCAGAACCTGAGGATTGACGGCGGTCAGTGCGGTCAGGCGACGCTTATAGATCTGTTGAAGTTCCAGCTGCATCGGTTCGAGTCCCGACAGGAATCTCACAGTGTCTTGAAACAAACCGACTGGCATGAGAGCACGTACCTGATTGAAGAGTGCTGAACTTCCCTGTTCGTTCACGCCGCGACGCCAGAGGTGTCGCAGCTGAATGCAACTTCGTCATTGATGACATCGGACACCGGGCAGTCGTTCGATTCCGGATTTTCCCGGCGACGACTTCAGTTGACCGTACTTGCGCAGCCTGACAGTCGAATACATCGCCAGCTCAGGCAAATCCCTCCCGTCCGGGGGGCTGGCTGGGGAGGTTTGCCGGAATTCCTGTCCTCGCCAACCTGTCGAACGAAAGCATTGGCTTCTGGTTCCGTCAGTGCTGTCCGCCGCGAGCACTCTGGCAACGGCACAAGCACTCAAATCCACGATGCGTCGCTGGCATACCAGGCGAGCCGGTTCTTCCCAAACGTTCTGCAGCATGTAATACTCGGCCTTCCGGTTTTCGTTTGTGAACTCAGAGATTACAGGCAGCAAGTGGGTAGTCCGAAACTGATCGAAGTTGCGAAGCGCGGTCGAGTCGCACTGGCAAAATGGCGGCGAGCCAATCCAGATGTGCTGTTGATTCTGACAGACGCCGATCTGCAGGACGCCGATCTGCGAGGAGCTAATCTGAAACGTGCCGATCTGACCGGGGCGGACCTGCGAGGTGCCAATCTGATCGGTGCTCAGTTATCCGAAGCCGATCTGACGCGCGCCGACCTGCGAGGGGCTCGCCTGACCAAAGCAGACTTCTATTCAGCTCGCCTTTTCAAAGCCACGTTGAGTGGTGCCGAAGCAGGCGGATCGTATTTCCGTCGAGCCGACTTCACCGAGGCGGATTGCTCCGGTACCGATCTGACCAAGGCTGATTTGCGTGAAACAAATTTCAAGAACGGAACCCTTGCGGGAGCCAGTCTGGTCGGGGCGGACTTGAGTTATGCTCGACTCGCTGGAGTCGACATGCGGGACGCTGTTCTCGGGTGGTCAACTCTTGGCCATGTCGACCTGTCGCAGATCGTCGGGCTTGATCAGTTAAAGCATGCCGGTCCGAGTTCCATTGGTCTGGATACGGCCAGGCTGTCACACGAAAAGATGTCTGAGAAGTTCCTGCACGGTTGTGGGATTTCGGAAGGCGTCATTCAACACTGGAAGTCACTGTTCGGGCACCCGGCTGAAGAGTTCTCCTGCTTCATCCGGTTCGCACCGGATGACGAATCGTTCGCGAAGCACCTGTACGATCGAGCTCAGGAAAAGGGACTCAGATGCTGGCTCGATGAAATGCCACATTCCGCCAGGGACCGCCGTGCGCGATCCTCACCCACAAGTTACGAGACGACCGAACGAGTGCTGCTGTGCGCCTCGAAGGCGTCACTGTCAAGCTGGTGGGTCAACGACGAAATCGACCGATTGGCGGTTCGCGAGCAGCGATACAAAGACGACACCGGACGGCCTGTGCGATACTTCTTTCCACTCAACCTCGACGGTTACATGTTCAGCGGCGACTGGAAGCACAAACAGGACAAACAGATCGCGAAACAGGCCATTGATTTTGTCGGCTGGCGCCGCAACAAAGACAAGTTCGATCAGGAACTCACTAAACTGCTGCAGTTCATGGTGAGCGAAAAACGCTGAACCGGAGCTTGGCCAGACTGAAGAATTCCCAGGAGATGCTGAATCCCTCACCGCTGTGTGTGGTACCGCACGAATAGTTTGCTGTCGGCACGACGAAACTGGCGAACGAGCTAACGACGCGGCCCGGCAGGTGTTAGCCTGCCAAGACGATTTTCCACCTGTTCAACTGGAAGGACGAGAAATGAAAAAGACTGACCTGTCTCGACGAGATTTTAACCGACTCTCTATGGCCGCATTCGGCGGAGTTGTGGCCGGCACTTTTGCTGGCTGTGCGGACGACGGAGGCGGAGCTCCTCCGGTTACGGGAAGCACACCTGCAGGCGGCGGCACCGAACCAGCAGAAGGTGGCGAGGCTATTGAACCCGCAGAGGGTGGCGGGACGACCACTGAAGGTGGAACAGAAACCGCCAGTCTGCTGATGGGCGAAAAGCACGTCTGCCGTGGGCTCAACATGTGCAAAGGCGCTGGGGGCGAGAATGCCTGTGCTGGTGCGGGTGCCTGTGCGACTCTCGCTGCTCACGAATGTGCCGGGCAGAACGAGTGCAAAGGTCAGGGCGGCTGTGGCGCAACGCCCGGAGAGAATGCCTGCAAGGGCATGGGCAGCTGCGCTGTTCCGCTGAAAGATCACGCCTGGGGTAAGGCTCGCAAGAACTTTGAAGCAGCGATGAAAGCCGCTGGCAAAGAAGTTGGCGAGGCTCCTGCCGCTGCTTAATCTGCAGACGGCTGCGATTTATCGAACGTGAGACCATTACTAACCGGGTGTGCTGACTTGATCAGCCCACCCGGTTTTGTTTTTGCACGACGAGTCGTTGTTTCTCGCTCCGGCTGTGGGACTTCGTCAGGCGGAGCCTGACCTACTTCGGGTCGTAGCCGAGATTGGGAGCGAGCCAGCGTTCGACTTCCTCGATGCTGATGCCCTTGCGGGCAGCGTAGTCTTCGACCTGGTCCTGGCTGATTCGGTCGACTGAGAAGTACCGAGACTCGGGATGCGCGAAGTAGAGGCCGCTGACTGAAGCTGCGGGAAGCATCGCGAACGACTCCGTCATCGAAATGCCCGTTCGATTTTCGGCGTCAAGCAGCTTGAACAGCGTGCTCTTCTCCGTGTGGTCCGGGCAGGCTGGATAGCCGAACGCCGGGCGAATGCCTCGGTACTTTTCGTGGATCAGATCGTCGGGGGAGAGACCTTCCGACTTTCCATAACCCCACTCGTCGCGAGCCAGCTTGTGCAATCGTTCGGCGAAGGCTTCAGCGAGACGATCGGCCAGCGCCTTTGCCATGATCGACTGATAATCGTCGTGCTCTTTCTCGAAACGAGTGACGAGTTCGTCGCAACCGATGCCTGTCGTGACAGCAAAGGCTCCGATGTAATCCGTCCGCTCGGAGTCGATCGGTGCAATAAAGTCAGCGAGTGACCGGAAGTCTTTTTGTCCAGGCCGCTCCCATTGCTGACGAAGAGTAGGGAATCGACAGACTTCTTTCCCCTTGTCCCTGGCCTCTTGTCCCTCGCCCCAGACAACAATGTCGTCGCCGTCGGAATTCGCCGGCCAGAACCCGAAGACGGCCTTCGCCGTCAACAGTTTCCGCTCGACAATCTCGTCGAGCAGTTTTCGAGCATCGTTGAAAAGCCGTCCTGCTTCCTCACCAACGACTTCGTCTTCAAGGATCGCTGGATACTTGCCGCGAAGTTCCCACGTCTGGAAGAACGGTGACCAGTCGATGTAGTTGACGAGGTCTTCCAAAGGATGATCTTCGATCGTCCGCAGACCTGTGAACGATGGTTCCGGGATGTCGACCGCGTTCCAGTCCGTGGCAAATCGCCGGGAGAGTGTTTCCGCATACGGAGTCAGAGCCTTTTGCTGGCGGTTCGCAAACGTTTTCCGATCGCGTTCCTGTTCGGCCAGGTTCTGTGTGACAAAGTCCGGCTTGCGGCCAGCGTCGAGGAGGTTCTCAACAACTGGTACGGACAGCGACGCATCGACGACATGCACAACCGGCTGGTCGTAATGCTGAGCGATCTTTACCGCCGTATGTTTCGCGCTGGTTGTCGCACCGCCAATCAGCAGTGGCAGCGTGAAGCCCTTCCGCTTGAGTTCTTTCGCACAGTGAACCATCTCGTCCAGCGAAGGTGTGATCAAACCGCTGAGGCCGATGAGATCTGCTTTCTTATCGATCGCGGTTTGCAGGATCTTCTCGGCGGGGACCATGACTCCCAGATCAATGACTTCAAAATTGTTGCAGCGTAGAACGACTCCGACGATATTCTTGCCAATGTCATGAACGTCACCTTTGACAGTGGCCAGGACGATCGTTCCTCGCGACGTTGAACCGCCTTGCTCGGCCTTCTCCTCTTCCATGAAAGGCGTCAGCCAGGCGACCGACTTTTTCATGACGCGGGCACTCTTGACGACCTGAGGCAGGAACATTTTTCCCTCGCCAAACAGGACGCCGACGACCGCCATGCCGGCCATCAGTGGCCCCTGAATCACGTCCAGAGGTCGGCCATACTTCTGTCGAGCTTCCTCAGTGTCTTCGTCAATGAAGTCAGTGATGCCTTTCAGGATAGCGTGGGCCAGTCGAGCTTCGATCGTACCACTGCGCCACTCGGCGATCTTCGCTTCGCTCTTTCCTTGAGTTTGATCTTTGACCTTCTCGGAGTAGTCGACCAGCCGTTCCGTCGCGTCCGGACGGCGATTCAGGAGTACGTCTTCCACGTATTCGAGCAACTCCTTGTCAATTTCTTCGTAGACTTCCAGTTGGCCCGCATTGACGATGCCCATGTCGAGGCCGGCTTTGATCGCGTGATAGAGGAACACCGCGTTGATCGCTTCCCGCACGACGTCATTGCCGCGGAACGAAAACGAAACGTTACTCACGCCGCCCGATGTCTTTGCTCCCGGACATTCCTGTTTGATTCGCCGCACGGCTTCGATGAACTCGACCGCGTAGTTGGCGTGTTCTTCCAGGCCGGTTCCCACGGTGAGAATGTTCGGATCAAAGATAATGTCTTCGGGTGGAAAGCCAGCGACTTCCGTGAGGAGCTTGTAGGCTCGTTTGCAGATCGCGACTTTGCGGTCACAGTCGGTCGCCTGACCTTCCTCGTCGAAGGCCATCACGACGACCGCCGCGCCGTACTTGCGGATCGTCCGTGCCTGCTTCAGGAAGATTTCTTCGCCTTCCTTCATGCTGATGGAATTGACGATCCCTTTGCCCTGCAGGCACTTCAGTCCCGCTTCGATGACGCTCCACTTCGAGCTGTCGACCATGATCGGAACGGAGACGTCTGGTTCGTCGTTGTCGCTCAGCATCCACAGAAACTTTTGCATGCAGGCTTCACTATCGAGCAGACCTTCGTCCATGTTGATGTCGACGATGTTCGCTCCGCCTTCGACCTGCCCTCGGGCGATGCTGAGTGCCTCGTCGTAGTTTTCTTCGCGGATCAATCGTGCGAACTTGCGCGAGCCCGTGACGTTTGTCCTTTCGCCAATCATGATGAACGTTGTTTCGGGCCGAAGCTCCAGACGATTGAGGCCACTGTAAGTGGAGAGCCCCGTCGGTTCCGGAATGCGGCGAGGCTTGAGACCTTTGACGGCCTCAGCAATTTGGCGGATGTACTCAGGCGACGTCCCGCAACAGCCGCCAACGATGCTCACCCAGCCCTGTTCGGCAAAGTCGCGAAGGTTTGCGGCGACTTCTTGAGGTGAGGAATCGAAACCGCCCATTCCATCGGGCATGCCGGCGTTCGGGTAGCAGCTGATGTGGCAAGTGGCCAGTCGCGAAAGACTCTCGACATACGGCCTCATCTGAGCCGGACCAAGAGCACAGTTCAGGCCGATGCTCAGCATCGGGAAGTGCGACAGCGATGTGTAAAACGCTTCGATGCTTTGAGCTGTCAGCGAGCGACCGCCGTCAAAGATCGTGCCCGACACCATCACCGGAACTTCAACGCTGTTTGCCTCGAAGTACTCAGCGATCGCAAACAGACACGCTTTCATATTCAACGTATCGAACGATGTTTCCGGCAGCAGCAGATCGGCGCCGCCGTCGATCAGTCCGCGAATCTGAACGGAGTAAGAAGCGACCATGTCTTCAAAGGTCACCGGCCTGACGCCAGGTTCGTCAGGGTTCAGTGAAAGCTGCACTTTGGTTGGCCCGATGCTGCCCGCGACGAATCGCGGCTTGTCGCGAGTCGAGAACAGCTCCGCCGCGCGTTTCGCGATTTCAGCAGCGGCTTTGTTGATCGCGTAGGTATGCTCGGCGAGTTCGAATTCTTCCATCGAGATCACATTCGCGTTGAACGTGTTGGTCTCAATGATGTCCGATCCGGCTTCGAGGTATTGTCGATGAATGTTCTCGATAATCTTTGGCTGCGTCAGACACAACACGTCGTTGGCATTCTTCAGATCGATCGGGTGATTCCTGAAGAGGTCACCGCGGTAGTCCGCCTCGGTCGGCCCCTGCTCCATGATCAGCGACCCCATTGCGCCATCAAGCAGCAGAATTCGGTCGTCAAGAAGGTTGCGCAGTGTGTCCTGAGTTGAGCTGGTCATGGAGACTCGAAATGTAGGATTAGCGGCAGGAAACAGTGTTGATTGGACCGGTTGACGGTTCGGAAGGTTCGAGCGGGAAGCCGGTTGATCGCATACTTTAAGTGTCTTGCTGGATGGCGAAAACGCCTGCAACGAAAGAATCCCGGCCTGAAACTCAGACCGGGATTCCAATGGGGACGCTTTTATGGATCACGCGACCGCTTTTATTCGCTCTTCACTCCAGCCCTGGAAGCAGCGGACGCAGGTGCGAGCTTCTTGATCCTCACATTTCGAAACTCGACCGCATCGCCGTGCCCGGCGAATCCGAAGAAACCCTCAGTTCGATCGATTCCCGGATGACGCTTTCCGCCCATATGCTCTTTCGGCTCAGTGACGTCGGCATCGACGATGACCGTCCCGTTGAGTTCCACTTTGACACGCGAACCCTGCACCGTCACTTCCTGAGAATTCCATTCACCGACCGGCAGCTGATGGCCGCGTTTCGCGGCGACGACGCCATAAACGGATCCGTGATACTGGCGTGGGTCCAGTCTGGCATATTTCTCAGCAGAATCGTCGAGCACCTGCAGTTCACAAAGGCCGACGTAAGCTGTGTCGCCCTTTCCGGGGTAGCGAATGGCGAGTCCATTATTACCGCCCGGTGGAACTTTGAATTCGAGTCGAACAACGAAATCCGTCAGGTTCTCGTTGTAGTAGATCGTGCCACCTTTGCCTTTTTTGCAGCGAACAATTCCGTCAACAACTTCGTAGTTGTCAATCGGCCCGGCCCAGCCTTCGAGCGACTTGCCGTCAAAGATGCTCTGAAATCCTTCTTCACTTCGAGCGACGGCGGCTGTTGCTGGTTCGTTGGCTGCGGTTCCTTCTTCGGCGGCAGCAACAGCAGTGAATTCGATGGAGGCGACTTCTTCAGCTGATGTGGATTGTTTGTCGATGGCAGCGGTTGCTTCCGCTGGCAGTTCACGAATGAAGACGTTTCGCCAGCGAATCTCGCCGCCATGTGTCTGCAACTGGATCGAGCCTTTCTCGAGCAGCGGAGCATCTCGCTTCCAGTAGTTCTCCATGATCGCGTCCTCGACGACCAGTTTGTCGTTGAGCCAGACCCAGGTCCGAGCACCAATCTGGCGAATTCGGAAACGATTCCACTCGCCGAACGGTTTGTCGGCGAGCACCGACGGATTCTTACCGGGCGCGCCTTTGCTGTTGTTCCAGAGACCACCCGATCCTTTATCCGCGTCCAGATTCCATTTTCCGCCCTCTTTCGTGTAATCCCAGATCTGGACCTGTGGCGTAAATTTCAGATAGATGCCACTGTCGGCTTTGGCGACTGTCTTATAGTCGATCCAGAATTCGAAGTTGCTGTACTCCTTTTCGGTGGTCAGATAGACGCCATGGCCATCGTTGACCAGTTCTCCGTTTTCAACCGTCCAGTGCTTGACGACGTCTTCCTGATTTTTCTTCCACATTGCCACCTGATCTTCCGCCGACATTTCGGCCAGTTTGTACGGGCTGAAATGCCCGAGACCTCGCCAGCCGCTGAGGTCTGTTCCGTTAAACAGCGCCGTGAAGCCGTCCGGCGGAACATTGTGCGTTCGGTCCTCTGCAAGCGAGACGGTTGAGAACAGCGAGAGCGGCAGCAGGGCGGCAGCGATCAACAAAGCTGGTTTCATGGGGGAACTCCGGCAGGGCAGAACAACAGAACGCTTGAGGATAGTCGGGATCGATCCCGAAAAGCGTCATGGCAGAACTCGTCAGGCTAGACACTGCAGGCTGACGTGTCGAGTTATCAGAGGGCCAATTGCATTGATGGATTCCGCTGAAGTCGAAGAACCCACGGATACTGCGGGAGCATGACGCCAGGGCTGCCAACACTCATCAAACAACTCACCTGCCTTCTTTGACGAATTCATTTCGGAAGAGTCAACAGCGTCTCAAGGGCGCAGGGTTCAAGGCCAAAGATGTCGCGGTTGTGTCTGACGTTTTCAGGGGCAGAGATTGGTAGAGACACAGTGCTGGCGGAGTTCCGGATGGCTCGGATCAGGATGTTTTTCGGAGTGTGCTCCAGGCTGATGAATTCGAGAACCTGGGTTCGGTAGCCGCATGCTTCCAGGATATCGGCGCGGAGGGCGTCTGTGAGGAGTTCTGCGAATCGCTCTTTGAGGATCCCGCGACGCATGATCGGAGCCAGAAAGTCTGTTTTGAGTTTTGACGCGACTTCGTGATGGCAGCACGGGACGGCAAAGATCACTTTGGCGTTCCACTCAATCGCTCGAGCCAGGGCGACGTCGGTGGCGGTGTCGCAGGCGTGGAGTGAGACGCTGAGGTCGACTGAATCCAGAGGCAAGTGGCCGGCCATGTCGCCGGATTCGAATTTCAGGCCGTCGCAGTTGAGCTTTCTCGCGATTTCGTTGCAGTGGTTGACGACGTCGCTTTTCAGATCCAGCCCGATAATGTCGACCTGTCGGCCATGAATTCGGCACAGCAGGTGGTGCAGGGCAAAGGTCAGGTAGCTCTTTCCACAGCCGAAATCGACCACGCGGATAGGACCAGTCCGAGGAAATGATTCGTAAACGTCTTCAACGAACTCCAGGTAACGGTTGATCTGTCGGAACTTGTCGAACTTCTGTTTTCGAACCTTTCCGTCCGTAGTCATCACGCCGATTTCTTCCAGAAACGGACAGGGCGTACCGTCGGGAATCAAGTAGTGCTTCCGGCGATTGTGGTCGGTTGAACCGGATTTCTGTTTCGATGGTGGATACTGGTGGGCTCGCACCTTGCCGTCAGCTTTGACCTTTATCGTGAAGTCAAAGTCAGTGGTGAAGAGATGCCCGCGGCGAAACTGGCTTTTCATCAGCCTTTCGACCTCAGCGACAGCGGCGTCGGGAGGCAGGTTCCGGTGCGTTTCGCGTCGAGCCTCGCAGAATGTGAATTGAAGATTGCGTTCGGACTTCAGATCGATGGGGCGAATGACGACGCTGTCCACCGCTGTTGGGGGCATGACACCGGCTGGTGACGGGGCGGCGTTGTCATCGCGTACGGGCTGGCTCAAGACAAGCTGAATCAGCGAGTCAGATTCAATGGCCGTTCTGAAGTGTGCGGTCAGTTCGTTCATGGGTGACTGGTGGGCGATCCCTCTTTGCGTTTCACGCCGTTGCTATTCATGCCGAGGTGTTAGAGGCGTGTCTCCAGAAACTGCTGCATCTCCTGAGCGAACGGCCCGTCCGCGATTGGTTGAATCGTGACTGACGAGCCGAACGAACGATCGATGATCCAGCGGTTTCGTTTCTGTCGTATCGATCGAATGTTGCGAATAGAGACGAAGAATGCCCCTGGTACGCGACTCAGAAATTCTGGCAAGAGTTGCAGGTCGTCTTTGCCGAGCCGGATGGGCTCATGTTCGACGAAGTCTTTTTCGCGAAGCTCTCTGCGTCTCAGAAACGGTGAAAGAAACATCAACGGAGACCACAGCACGGCGGCGATGGTCCAGAACGGAGAAGTTGCTGATTGTTCAACCAGTCGTCGCCTGGTAACGCTTCGATAGGGCAGAAAGAACAGTCCGCTGGATGTCATGTACAGGATGCCGTCGGTCGGTAGCTTTCGTCGAGACACTCGCACATGCCCCATGCGACCTCGTACTTCTCCAACGATCGCGCGAAACCCCGTATCCGATTCTGCAGGATCGATCGCCTCGGGCAGAACATCCTGACAATCCGGGCAGCGACCATCGCGGGTTGAGACCCACTGGCAGCACTCCTGACACAATCGGATCGACATGATGGATGGTACTGCAAAAGCGGGAAACAGACTGTTCACGATGCCACCCAACGGCTGTAGTCTTCCGGATGCCGGATCGAGTGTACCGGTGCGACGAACGCAGACTCAACGACCGAGAGCAGGGACTCATTTCAACATGGCACTGAACAAGAAACAGAAAAAACAACTGGATGTCATTCGCAAGAAGCTGCAGCAGCTCAAACAGCAGCTTGCCGGTGAGAAGCAGCAGATGGACGATCCCGCTGCAGTTCAAAGAATCGAAGCGGAAATTGCGAAACTCGAAGAACAACGACTCGCGATTGAAGCAGAAAAACAGGTCTGAAAGCGGAGTGGCGAATTTCGCAGGGTCTGGTTGTCGGAAGCAATGTCTGTCACTCGTGCTCAGAGCATCGACTCGCGACGTTTGACAAGTTGCAGGGTCAAGCCCCACGGATCGCGAACGAAGGCCATGATGTCGCCCCCTGGCAGATCGGTGATCTCGCCATCCAGCTTTGCACCGGCCGCTGTAAGACGGTCGATATCGGCCTGAATGTCCTGCGAGACGAAGGCCAGGTGCAGCGTACCAGGGTGCATGTTTCGGAAGTCGGATGTGGGAACGTTCCGATTTCCATAGATCTCGATCATCGTTGAGCCGGATTCGTCGATTAGAAAATGAGCCCACGGCGCCTGCATGACTCGCCGCTTCACTTGAAAGCCGAGATGTGTGATGTACCAGCGGGCCATTTCGAGCGGATCTTCAACGTTGAAGGCAACATGCTCAACTCGCATCAGGCAGGTCTCCGAATTTGACGTGTGAGAATTTCTGAGGACAACTGAAGGTTCAGAACAATGCGGTTTCTATCGGCTGAGACGATTCAGTTCATCCATGCCGGACTCTGGTTCCATCCCTGCATGGGAGATCACTTGACTGTTAACTTGCACGTTGAGTTTCGCACCGCGACAGTCACAGCCCTCGACGAGGCGATCCTGTTTCAGGAAACCGCGATTCAGAAACTTTGAGATAGACATGGGACGATGGCGAAAGCAAAACGAGCCACGATGAAAGCCGCGTCGACGCGGACGGCGGAGAAGAGGGCCGTCTCGACGAAGAAGGCTGCATCGTCAAAACGTTCTGTGAAGAAAAAGCATTTGCCGCAGGCTGATTCGCCTGAGGTCACCGAGGTCGACGATGACACGGCAGATGTGCCCATGCCACGGCCAGCACGAAAGGCCGTACCGCACTGCAATGAACTCGACGGGAAACGCTGGATTCAGAATTCGATCAGCGTGTGGGGCGACGTTCGCAAAACTGCCGAAGAGACTCGTCTGAAGCATCCCGCGATGTTTCCCGGGATGCTGGTCGAGCGGCTGGTTGAGACGTTTCTGAGACCCGATGGCGAGCGGATTCTCGATCCCTTCAGCGGGTCAGGCAGCACAATTGTTGAGGTCGAGCGACTTGGGAAAACGGGAATTGGTATCGAACTGTCGCCTGAATATGCAGCAATGGCTCGTGGGCGCCTTGCCGATGTTGCATCGAGTTTGTTCTCGAAGACCAGCAAACCGCGTTCGGTGATTCACGAGGCGTCGGTAGCGAAGATCACGAAGCTGATCGAGCCGGACTCGATCGACCTGTGCATTACGTCGCCGCCGTACTGGGACATTCTTAATCAGCGGCGTAGCGCCGACTACAAAGAAGTTCGCCATTACGGGAACCTCGATGGCGACCTGGGAACGATCAGCGACTATGAAGAGTTTCTAGACTCGCTCAAAACGGTATTTGCCGACGTGCTGACCGTACTTAGGCCCGGAGCGTATTGCTGCGTTGTCCTGATGGACCTGCGGAAGAAGAATCGTTTCTTTCCGTTTCACAGCGACTTTGCCGCTCGCATGACCGATGTCGGATTTATCTTCGACGACCTGATCATCTGGAACCGGCAGGCGGAATACAACAACCTGCGACCGCTCGGTTACCCGGCAGTATTTCGCGTGAACAAGGTTCACGAATTCATCGTGGTATTGCAGAAACCTCGAGCGAAGTAGCAGCACATCGCCGCTGCGCCGTTGTTCTGTGTGCTGCGGATGAAGAGCGACTCGTCGGCTGCACCTCTATTGTTCGACGAAGACACCAGAACACAACGGAAGAACGTGGAACCCAACGACATTGAGTGTCTCGCTGGGAGATGTCCTGTTCACACATCAGGAATATCAGTAAGGTGAAATCACTGAGCACACAGAAGACAATCGGCCTGCCCGGTCACTCATGACCGAAATCTCCAGCCCGCTGCCCGCCTGTCGAGTCTCCACATGGTTATCTATCTGACGACCAGATACAGAAGATTCATTAGATGCGTGTTTGTTGCTCTGATGTCGATCCCGGTTTCGTCCAATGCCGAAGACGTGCCGCTGCATCAGCTGATTGATCAGCACATCGACGCCATGCTGGTCGAGCAGAAGCTGACAGCTGCGGTGCCATCATCGGATGCGGAGTTCCTGAGGCGAGTCTATCTCGATCTGACCGGGACGATTCCAGAGACGCAAACTGCCCGGACTTTCATCGAAGATTCCGATGCTCACAAGCGCACAAAGCTGATCGATCGGTTACTCGCCAGCGATTCCTATGACACACACATGGCGATTGTCGCCGACGTGATGCTGATGGAGCGACGGCCTGACAAGGATGTCACGACTGACGAGTGGCGGGGCTATCTTGCTCAGTCGTTCGCGGAGAACAAACCGCTGAATATTCTCGTCGCTGAGATTCTCGGCGCCGACGGCGTCGATGAGAAGCTGCGACCGGCGGCGAAATTTTACCTCGATCGCCTTGTCGATAAGGACGTGCTGGTTCGAGACATCGGTCGGCTGTTTCTGGGAGTCGACCTGCAGTGCGCGCAGTGTCACAACCATCCGGATATCGACGACTATCTTCATCAGCACTACCACGGACTGTCGGTCTTTGTGGCTGGCAGCAAGACGTTCAAGCAACCGGACGGAAAGTTCGTGCTCCAGGAAGAGGTCATGCGTGAAGTCGAATTTGTGTCGGTCTTCGCGCCCAATAAAACGAGTAAGACCGGCCCTCGAATTCTCGACACGTTGATGGAACTCCCGAAAGTCGCGGAAGGTGACGAGTATGTCGAGAAGCCATCCCGAACGGTGCGGTCCGTCCTGAAAGTCAGTTTGCGGAAACTGCTTTCGGAGCGGCTGCCGAGCGATGCAACGCCGGAGTTCGCTCGCGCCATGGCAAATCGCCTGTGGGCAATGGTCATGGGTCGCGGCATCGTTCACCCGCTCGACATGCACCACTCGGCCAATCTGCCGTCGCATCCGGCTTTGCTGAACGCACTAGCTGAGCGACTGATGTCGATGAAGTACGACGTGCGGGGATTTCTGCGGGAACTGACGCTCAGTGCGACATATCAGCGATCCAGTTTCATCCCTGACGGCGTCGATCCGGCAAAGCTGCCTGAAGATTCGTTTGCTGTCGCTAATGTGAAAGGTCTCTCTCCGGAGCAGCTTTTTGAGAGTTTGCTCGTTGCCACTGGGGCCGCCGCGATTTTTGAAATGCAGATCGACGACGCGATCAGTGAAGATTCAAAGGCAGTCGCAGCAGATGATAGTGAGCAGCCTGACTCCCAGGAGACTGATGCCGAAAAGATCGCAGAGGCACGCCGTCTGAAGCGGGCTGCCCGCGTCGATGAGTTTGTCACGATTTTCGGTGGTGTCCCTGGGCAGCCGGAGGGAGAGTTCTCGGCGTCGTTACCGCAGGCATTATTTCTGGCGAACAGTGAAACGCTATCGGCCTGGATTCCGGCCCGGCTCGACAACCTGACGGCACGGCTCGTTGCACTGGACGACTCGACACGATTCGCCGATGAACTATATCTGGGCGTGCTGACTCGTTTTCCCGAGGAAGAGGAACGCACACTTATCAACGAATATCTTGAGAGCAAACGAGCTGATCGACCGAAGGCTGTCGCTGCGCTCGTCTGGTCGCTACTTGCTTCGGTCGAGTTCCGCCTGAATCATTGACGAAAAGTTGAAAGCAGACTCATGAGAAACGACTCGTCCTGTAATTCGACGGACCATCTGGTGTCGCGTCGGTCAATGCTCGGCAACATGCTCGCCGGTGCCGCTGGTGTTGGGGCACTCGGGCAGTTCGTTCATCCTCTCGTCGCGAAAGAAATCGAGGCGAAGAAGAAACAGGTTCTTATCTTCCTGTTGAATGGTGGACTCAGTCAGTTTGAGTCGTTCGATCCAAAACCGAACACCGACACTGGCGGCCCATTTCGATCGATCCCCACTTCCGTACCGGGAACGCACTTCTCGGAGTTGATACCGTACACGGCTCAGGTTGCTCACAAACTGGCGGTTGTGCGTAGCATGTTCGCGGAACGGGTGCCGGGCAGTCACGGCGGAGCCCGCGAATATGTTGTCACCGGTCGACCGCCGCAACAGGGACCGTATCCGTGGATCGGACCAGTCTATTCCAAACTGCTGGCAGATAACGAAGACCTGCCCGGCAATATTCACATCACGCCGAGCCGCTGGGGCCCGCGACAGGATGCCGCGTTTCTCGGCCCACGACACGCGTCACTGGTGCTCAGCGGAGGTCAACCGCCGCTCAACGTGAACCGACCGGAGGTGTTTGACAAAGAGCTCGACGAGTCCCGCTACAAGCTGCGTCAGATTGCCGATCTGAGATTCTCGCAACGCCGTCGTACGGCTCATACCGAGGCCTATCAGTCGTCCTATGACCAGGCTGCCCAACTGATTCGTCAGAAGGATCTGTTCGACGTCACCAGGGAATCAGAGAAAGACCAATTGCGATACGGTTCTCACGATGTCGGGCGTCACTGTCTGCTCGCGCGGAGACTGCTTCAGAAGGGAGTCACCTGCGTCAAAGTCACGCATAACAATTACGACTCGCACATGGAGAACTTCAATTTCCATCTGGAGCAGCTCGGCGAGTTCGACAAGCCCTTCGCAACGCTGATGCAGGATCTGGATGACAGCGGAGCACTCGACCACACGCTGGTCATGCTGGTGACTGAATTCGGTCGTACGCCCGTCATTCAGCCTGACAACGGACGCGATCACTGGCAGGATAGCTGGTCCGTGGTCGTGGGGGGCTGTGGTATTCAGACCGGTGGCGTCCTCGGTGCGACGAACGACAACGGTACCGAGATCGTTGATCGCCCTGTGCATGTCGGGGAAATGTTTCACACGTACATGAGAGCTGTTGGCCTTGATCCCACAGCAACTCATCTGGTCGGTGGGAACAAAGTTCCATTCGGTGCTCCCGAACGATCGGCTGTGAAAGAGCTTCTGATATGAGATTCAGCGTTTGAATTCCAGCAGGAACGTATTGCATGACTGAATCCACATTCGTCCCGCAGCCTGACGGTGCTGATCCGATCGCCACACGTCTCGTCGCCGAGTTGAAACACGACCGAGGCATCCTCGCCTGCCGATACGATACGGTGAATCACTTCCTCTTTGCCGGCGCGAGAGATTACTTCGTTCATCGCTGGGATCTCGCCAGAGAACCGGTCGTTGAACCGCCGGCTGACCCGAAAAAGAAGCCGAAAGTTCCGCCAGTGCCTGTCGCACCGATGGACTCGCGTATCGAACTTGCAGAGCATCAGAGTTGGGTCGGCGGCCTCTCCCTGTTCGGAGACGGCGAGCGTATGGCGACCGGCGACTTCGTTGGTCGACTGGTCGTGTGGTCCGATCGTGCCGGAGTGCCTAAGCCTCTGTTCTCATTCGAAGCTCACAAAGGGTCGATTCGCAAAGTTGCTGTCAGCCCCGACGGAAACCTCGTGGCGACTGTCGGAAACGACGGTGCCGTTCGAGTCTGGCACACAGACTCTGCCAGCAAACTGCATGTGGAACTGCTCGGCCACGACTGTCATGTCTACCACGTAGCCTTTCATCCGGATGGTAAGAGTTTGATTTCCGCCGACCTCAAAGGGCGAGTCAAACACTGGGATGTCGAGACGGGAAAACTCGTTCGCGAGATCGACGCCAGCCTGCTCTATGCGTACAGCGAGAAGTACGAAGTCGACGTTGGTGGAATTCGCGGCATGACCTTTAACGCGGACGGTTCGCAAGTGTGCTTTGCGGGGGCAACCGGAGATAAGGGTATTGCTCATAGCGGAAACGCTCGCGTACTGCTGTTCGACTGGGAATCAGGTCGGCTGCTGAAAGAACTGCGTCCGGAGAAAGAAGAAGTCTGCACTGCCTGGGGCGTTCAGTTTCACCCGGACGGTTTTATCATCGGCTCAGGTGGCAGTCGCACCGGTGGATTCCTTTGGTTCTGGACTCCGGACAATGAGGTCGCGTTCCACATGGTCAGGTTCCAGCAGAGAGCACCAGGCTTCGACGTCGATCTGGCTCCTGACAACAGAACGCTGGCCGTCGCTAATCACGACGGCGTGATACGCCTTTACGAAATGTCAGGAGAGAAGAAAGCCGACCTGGCGGAAGCCGGGACGTAGAGCAGGCTCAACGAACGGCAGCATCCAAACGACGTGTCGTCGGGACTTAACACCAGCGCGAACCACACAAAAGCGTTCGCTGCCGCGCAGCCCTGCTCGTCGATGAGTCGGACGACGCCGTAGAAATTCATGACGGGCACCCACGCAACTCGGTCATACGGCGTTGGCACTCAATGCCGACGCAATTGAGTGCGGCCAGCTGGTGAAACCGGAGAAACGCTTCACGGCAAGAGCCTGTTGCTCGCCGGAGTCCACTTGTCATGGGCTAGCCCACACGATAGCTCGCAGTGCAAGCCAGAGACGAATTTCCCAGTAGGTCGTGACAAATTGTCCGCACTCACGCTTCGGGCAATCGCTTCTTGACAGGTTGATAACCATGATAGAACCGGATGGACTGCGTACACTTTACTCAACCGCATCTGACTCGAATCGGAGAACCAGAATGAGTATTCAGCACCGCATCAGATCATGCGCCTCACATCGCCATTGCTGACGGCCCACGCTTTCATCTCACAAAGAGCTTCACCATCGAGGCATGGATCAGCGTTGAGTATTACGCGGGGTCCCGGCAGAACCACGCTTTCATTGTGTTTCGCGGGGACAAACGCGAAGGCTTTGATCCCTGGTACCTGTGCATCGAAGAAAGCGGTCAACTCAAGTTCATGATCACCGACCTGCTCAATGAAACTTCGACCGTGATGTCCCCGGCGCCACTGCCGACTCGCAGGTTCTTCCACGTCGCTGCCGTGCTGGATAATGAAACCGGCAAACAAAGCCTGTTCGTTGACGGCAAGCGTGTCGCCACAACGAAGACCAGCGTCCGTGCCGGTGGACTGCTTGGTGGTACCGGAGCCGGCGTCGGAATCGGAGGTCGCCAGGACACCAGCCATCAGGGATATCGAGGCAGCATCGCCGAAGTACGCATCACGGCAGAGGCACTGACACCTTCCCAGTTTCTGCTGCCTGTTGCTGAATAGGATCAGCCGAAAATGGTCGCGGAAATTGTCATGCCGACTGTCACCGGCTCGGCGCGGGTCTCTGTCCCGGACGTCTGTTGGAAATTGGCAGCAGGGTAGCCAGATTGGCCGAGTCGCTGAGCGACGGGATGCATCGTCACCAGTGAGCAAGGCAGCGGATACCGTCCAATCCAAAGAGGTTCGTTTGCGATGCGTGAGTCGGCACGAAATGTCCCCGGTGAATTCGCGCTGGCCTGTCGGGCATTTCGAGATGCCCGTCTGCGATGGCTGCGACGAGATGCCTCGCACCCGTCGGGTACGGCCTCCTGTGCCTGCGGCACCCAGCCGTTCCGGCCGGTTACCCGCGTCATGAGTTGATCGGAATTACCTGGAACTCCAGGCTTTCCACGCTCACAGAATCCTGTTGCGCGAGTTCGACAAGTTCGAGTGGCAGAAAGGGGTTGTCATTCGGCAAGTCGGAGATCGACAGGCAACCCCGATGGATTGCCAGTGATGACAATCCAAGTCCCGTGAGGCACAGCACACTGTCTGGATCGTCTTTGTGAAGCTCCTTGCGGCTTTCACGCGCGTGCCAGTCCAGCAGATCAAACATCCATTCACGAAACGTGACCTCGTTGGAATCCAGGATGGATTCAATCAGCCCCTGCAGACACACCGCTTCTGAAGGCCACGCGGTCGGTCGCGTCCGGATTCCCGCGAGTTCTTCGCGACAGGCGTCCGGATCCTCATGAAGCAACCGCTGAAGTGCATTGGCCAGACGCACATCATGAGGCGTGCAGATCTGGTACTTGCCCGGCCGCATATATCCGGCATCCGGCGGATCCCAGGCGAGGGTGGCAACCTTCGCCGCGAGTAAAAACGCGCCACTCGACAGCGCGTCGCACGTACCTTCGAGATTATCGCGAGAGTTGGTCATCGAATAATCAATGTGCGGCGGTTCCCATTCTTTCTTGAGTTCGCCGTCACCGGTCGGGACCGTCACATGCAGGATGGGCATGTTCGGTTCAGTTCCCCGCAACTCGAAGACCCGCAGACACGCTTTCGCCGCCAGTGCCAGCGACTTCCTCACATCAGCCAGATCGAATCCGCCCGCAAACAGCAGACACGCCAGCGTTTTGTAGTCATAAACCAACTGGCTGTAGAGGATCTGTCGTCTTGGATGTTGTTCAGCCAGTTTTTCAAGCGACTGCGAGATTGACCACTGCTTTCCTTCGATACGAGTGCTGATGTCGTTGTTGAGCGCGTACTCCGATCTGATTCTTGATAAACCCATATACAGAAAGCTCCAGTTAATGAAGTCTTTGACGTATTAGCGAAGGCGCAGCACGCTCAGGAGTTACTGTTGAGAGTTGTGTTTGAGTAGATGTTGAAAGAGGCGGCGTGTTTCACGATGAATTGGTTGTTCAACAAGATTTCCAAATCATTTCGAAAGGCACGCCACCATGTTTGAGAGTAACGATTCTTCCATTTCTGATCCAACCGTTGAGAGTGACTGTTGAGAGTGACTGTTGAGAGTGATTCAGAGGTGGATCAATCGCAGTTTTGTTCGAATTCGTGGTTGAATCCTGATTGGCTGACTATACTCCAGGCACGTTTACACCACCTTTTCAGAATCCGAACTGTGAGGAGTGACGAGCATGGCCCTGTTTGAAATCGAGACGAACGCACACATCATGATCGCCTGGGCGGAGGATCGGGAAGCGGCTGAGAAAGTTGCCAGAACTCACTACCCGGAAGAAGAGATTCTGCGACTCACCAAGCGACCACGTGACATCTGGGTCATCTCCAAGCGACTATTGGGGATCGATGGAAACTCAGAGCCTTGCGACGTTGCTCGCGAGTGCCTGTCCCGGGCGCAGGGCGACAAGGTCCACGCCATCCGTCTTTACATGCTGGATACCGGCGTCGATCTGCAGGAAGCACAGCGTGCCATCGAGACCAACATGTCTCTCGGCTGGTAGCCACGATCACCCATCGGATTCTGTCAACGGATTCAACTTCGGCCTGCTGTGTCGGTGTAGTGCAAGGTCGCAAAGATCGCGGAGAATGACGCTCGATCGAGCCCATTCTTCGGGGGGTTTGCGACCTTCTGTCGTTTTCATCCAGCCTGATCCAGGGATGCATTTCTGAACAGGCCACTTTTGCAGCTTGAGTATTCAAGCCGGAGGCTGCCCGTGTTTCGGA
>JAQBWV010000372.1 GCA_027624335.1 Planctomycetota bacterium | reverse complement strand
GCTGGCTTTTGAAGTGAATTGAACAAATTGTGGCCCACATTCGTCAGGTCGCCACGCTGCAGACACTCGACAAGTTGGGATGCTCCGCGAGGCTCAGCTTCCGGCTGGCACTGCCGAAAAACGGCAGCCGTCGAAAGCCCACTGTCAGGCTTAACAATGACGAAGTGGAGACGGGGAGCGGACCTCAGCGGGCGAATGATTTCGCCTCGCCCCTGGCAGATGGCAGCGGGAGATTCTGAGAGGAAGAAGGTGACGTCGCTTCCGATTTCGGCTGCATATCTTTGCAGCTCGTCGCGACTCAGACCGAGGTGCCAGATTCGGTTGAGGGCGAGTAGAACGGCGGCGGCATCGCTGGATCCTCCGGCCAGCCCCGCTTCAGCCGGGATCCGCTTGAAGAGTTCGATATGGATGCCCTTGTCGACACCCGTTTTCGTCTTAAGCAGCTCCGCGGCCTTCACTGCCAGATTGTCCCGCCCGTCAGGAACCTCATCCGATGCCGAAGCACTGTCTGTGGTAGCCTTCCGTGAAACACAACCCGAGTAGTGACAACGTAGTGAGATCTGAGTTGAAGACTCCTGTGTGAATACCAGGGTGTCGAAGAGGTTGACGGAAACCATGAGTGTTTCGAGCTCGTGGAAACCGTCCGCCCGTTTGCCAAGAACTTCAAGAAACAGATTGAGCTTCGCAGGAGTGTGAACAATCCAGGAATCACCGGATTGCCGAAGTCTCATGAGACGTCACGTCCTGCGAGCAGACTCAAACTGACTTCCAGTTTTGAAGAGTTTTGGAAAAATCTGACTGGTTGAAACGCCCGAAAACTGCGACGACCTGAATCCTGCCGGCTCAGAAATCGTTCGACGCCAAGCTACGGATGCTCGCGATGCTATTTCAACACAAAAACAGGGTCAATACGGCTTTCGCTGTTTTCCCCGTCATGCGTCTTGACAGAATTTTCAACTTTGCTCCGAAAAGTTCTGTGACGCGTGGTTCGGGGCAGGGAGACGACACAACCATTTTGTGGCTAGAATCGCGTCTCAAAAGTTCACTCACTCAAAGGCGGGCGGGCAATCTTGAGCGACTCCCAGGACGATACTGAGCCAGATTCTGACGACGACGATTCAGCGGAATTAGATTCCGAACTGGTCACGGCGATCCGCTTGAATCTTGTACCGGGGATTGGTCCTCGGCATCAGCGATCGTTGCTGGACTACTTCGGCGATCCAGAATCGATCTTTGCAGCTTCCCTGACAGAGCTGGAACGAGTCGCTGGAGTCGGCCCCAAGCTCGCGCGACTTATTCATGCGGCAAGAACCTTCGACCATGCTGAGTCCGAAGTGAGAACCTGCCAGCAGAATGGTTATCGGCTGTTGAGGCTTGGCACGGATGAGTATCCGCAAAGCCTGACCGAAGTCTGTGACGCACCGCTCATTCTGTACTGTCGAGGTGAACTCAAACCGCAGGACAATCTGGCTGTGGGGATCGTCGGTTCCCGCCGTTGTACGTTGTACGGAACTCAGCAGGCGGAGAAGTTTGGACGAGCACTGGCCATGGCCGGAATCACTGTCGTCAGCGGCCTGGCTCGAGGGATCGACGCCGCTGCCCACCGAGGAGCACTCGCAGCGAGCGGGCGAACGATCGCCGTGTCAGCTACCGGGCTGAGTCACATCTATCCGCCCGAGCATGTCGAACTCGCTGAGCAGATTTCGCAAAACGGAGCCGTGGTCTGCGAGTCGCGACTAGAACAACAACCCACGTCGGGCATCTTTCCCCAACGCAATCGGATCATCAGTGGATTGTCGCTCGGCGTGATCATCATCGAGGCCAACCGGAAAAGTGGAGCACTTCACACGGCTCGGCACGCGATGGAGCAGGGCAGGGAAGTAATGGCCATTCCGGGAAGAATTGACAGCTTTGCCAGCGACGGCTGCAACGATCTCATTCGCGACGGAGCGACGCTGATCCGCAACGTTGATGATGTTCTGGAAGCACTGGGTCCGCTGGTGCAGCCAGTCCAGACCGGGCAGCAGAACGAGGTCCGCAGCCCTCGCGAACTAACGCTCAGCGCACAGGAGCGAGAGATTCTCGACATGGTCACATCCGAACCTCAGCACCTTGACGAGATCATTCGCGCCGCAGAAATTGGCTCTTCCCGAGTCCTCGCAACACTGACCGTCCTTGAGATGAAGCGAATGGTCAAACGCCTGCCAGGCGGATTTCTGGTTCGAGCGTTCAACTGATCGTCCCGGCAGCAGCCAGGCCGCCACGACTACTGGTGCTTCAGCATCGCCTGTCGAATTTCTTTGCGATCGGTCGTGCCTTTGAGTTTCTGCCGCTTGTCGTAAAGGTTGCGGCCCTTGGCCAGACCGATGCGAACCTTGATGCGTCCCTTCAGAAAGTAGATGTCGAGCGGGACCAGTGTGAAGCCCTGCTGCTCGGCGCTTTCTGCAAACTTGTGAAGTTCCCGCTTGTGAACCAGTAGCTTGCGAGGTCGCTTCGGCTCGTGATTCATCAGGTTGGCTTGAGGGTACTCGTTGATGTTGGCACCGATGAGCCACAGCTCTCCATCACGAACGCGCGCATACGCCTCTTCGATCGAGATCTTCGAATTGCGAATACTCTTCACTTCGCTACCGACCAGAGCGATCCCACACTCCAGCTCGTCGATGATGTCATACTCGTGCCTCGCTCTGCGATTCGTGCAGACATGCTTCGAGTTCGGATCGTCGTTCGGCGTCTTCTTCTTGCTCTTCTTGCCGGCCATCGTGGTGATTTCACAGTCAGAAGTAGAAGTAGGCTGGTTCCAGCCTGTGATCAACTCACAGGCACTTACTGGGTTCATACAGGCTGACGAGTGTAAGCGATTCGACAATTAACTTCGCTGATCTGCTCGTTCATTGTCCACAGGTCGTAGAGTTGGAAGAAGGCCAGCGGGATTGCTGAAAGGCCGAATGTCCACGGGACGAGAATCGCCAGCGAAAGCTCAATGAGACCTGTGCCGACTTTGCCCAGGTAAAAGCGATCGACGCCGAAGTACCCCAGCCATGCCAGCAGAAGCCACGCAACGTCATAGCTGACCTCACCTGGTTCATAGCGATGGTCGCAGCTTCGATTCATCGACGGAATCAGAAACAAGTCGATCAACCAGCCAATGCCGAGTAGACCCAGAGTGAAAAAGTAGATCGTACCGCTCACGGGCCGTCCGTAATAAAACCGGTGTGCCCCTGTGAAGCCAAAGACCCAGGCCAGATAACCAATCAGAATGCTGTGGGTGTGTCCCATGTTTTCCTCCGGTTGCTGATTCGCTCGTGGCTTCTGAATCTTAGCCGGAATTTTCTTGAACGCGTGTTTTTCCACAATGGCAGGGCCGGTTCCCACCGGCCGAATGACAGTCAGGCGGCCGGTAGGAACCGGCCCTGCATTGCTCATCCTTTGACCACGAAATTCACGAGGCGGCCTGGCACGACGACGACTTTGACGACCATTTTACCTTCGAGGTTCCCGGCGATGGTCTCGTTCTGTTTCGCGGCGGCTTCGATCGTGGCGTTGTCGGCTTCAGCAGGAACTTTGATTTTCGCTTTGAGCTTGCCGTTAACCTGAACCGGTACTTCGATTTCGGCTTCGGCGATTTTTGCTTCATCGAACGTCGGCCACGGCTCGAAGGCGAGCGTATTGTCGTGCCCCAGAAGTTGCCAGAGTTCTTCGGCAATGTGCGGCGCGAACGGGCTCAAGAGAATCGTCAGAGTTTCCATCGCCGATTTCGGACGAACTTCCTGCGGGCTCATTTCGTTCGTGAATTCCATCATCCGGCTGATGGCCGTGTTGAACGACAGTTTTTCGATGTCCTCAGTGACGGCCTTGATTGTCTTGTGGACAAGCCGTTCCTGGTCCTCATTGAGTTCCGCTTCCTGCACAGCCGGGTTGAGTCGAATTTCATCCGCGAACTCGTCGGTAATCATTCGCCAGACACGAGCGAGAAACCGATAGACGCCTTCGACGCCCTTCATGCTCCACGGCTTCACCTGTTCGAGCGGCCCCATAAACATCTCGTAAAGCCGCAGCGAGTCCGCACCGTAATCCTTCACCACGTCGTCCGGGTTGATGACGTTGCCACGGCTTTTTGACATTTTGTAAGCGCGTGCGTCTACCACAATTGTCTCGTCCGACCGAAGAACAAAGACATCACTCTTCTTTATGACGTCTGCTTCGGGGATGTAAACATCGACGTAGCGACCGGTGTCGAACCAACCCTCTGCTTGGAGTTCGCCAAGTCTGACTTCGTTCGATGGAATCAGCGAAAACCTTTGGTGTTGGAACTTGATGTAAGTTGCGTTTCCATCAACTGTCCGTTGTTCAAGAACAATGTCGGGGGATGCTGCAAGCCGAAAAACACCCGAATCATCCGTTACGTGTTCCTTCTTCACGGACACAGCTTCAATGTGCGAATGACCGTCGGAGTAGCTTCGAATTTCATTTAATTCCATTTCGAAAGTTCGTTCACCAATCCGAATCGCTTCGTCCATCTGCTCGTCGGTCAGTTTAGATGCGGAAATTGGATCACGAGTGACACGAAAGACCTTTCGGTATTGCATCTCACCAAGGATCATTCCCTGGTTGACGAGCTTCTGGAACGGCTCGCAGGTGCTGACGTGGCCTCGGTCAAACAGCACTTTGTGCCAGAATCTCGCGTAGAGCAGATGCAGCACGGCGTGCTCGGCACCACCGACGTAGAGGTCGACCGGCAGCCAGTTTTTCTCGACTTCCGGATCGAGGAAGCAGTCGGCGTTTTTCGGATCAGCGAAACGCAGGTAGTACCAGCACGAGCCTGCCCATTGCGGCATCGTGTTGGTTTCGCGTTTGAGCTTCGTGCCGTCTGCGGCGGTTTTGTAAAGCCATGATTCCGGAGCGGTGCTGAGCATTGGCTC
>JAQBWV010000371.1 GCA_027624335.1 Planctomycetota bacterium | reverse complement strand
CCGTCCGTCGACGACCAGAATGACTGACTGGCCGATTGAGATCTCCAGTACAAAGCTGCCCACGACACGGCCACGGGCATCAGTGACGTCGGCACCGGCATCGACATCCCATCCGGTCGACTCGGCGACCGCTTTCACAGCAGCGTGCCCGTCTGAAGGAAACAGGTCCAGGTCCAGCTCCGATTCAGAATCGTCAGCTTGCTCTGTGGCCGCCGAGGAATCCGTGGGATGGCCGAAGATATTGGGGTGAGAATCAATGGTCGCCGACCAGTCCGCTTCGTGGTGGAATCGCAGGACCGTGATGCCCAGATCTTCCATGGCCGCGGTCTGCTGCGCATCTCGCTTCTGGCGTTCCGGAAAATCGTGCGGCGGCCCGTCGATGTAGATGGCAACGTGGCCGTCGTAGGAAAAGTCCGGGCGGGTACGGCACTGCGGGTAATACTTCTGGGCTGTCGTTGGAAGATGACAGCCGCGAGCAACCAGGTACTCCAGCCAGGATTGTTCCAGCCGGCTGTCACACTGCTTCTTAAGAAACTCCAGATGCTCGTTGAACGTGTTGACGGTGTGTGAAGATGCCATCGAGCAGCCCGCCAGTTTCAGCAGGATGTCGCCGATCTTCTTTCGATCAAGCAGTTCATGGTCACGCTGATTTCCGTAATTCATCAGGCAGGCATAGCAGGCTGCTTCACAGTCTTCCTGACCTTGCTGCGACCGGCGAAGATCTTCTCCTGTCTGCGGGTCAAAGTGGCAGATACGCAGAGCCTCAGTGGCCACGCGCTGGATGGCGTCTCGATCGTCGAGCAATCGTCGCAAAACGCCGGCCCCTCCTTCGGCCGACTCGAAAAACAGGATTTGCCGACGTTCAAATGGAGTCGGCAGCGGTTCCGCGGCCAATTCGTTGTCTTCCAGCTGGTAGACGGCCTGGATCGCCTGCTTAAGTGCGGCCTGCAGCGAGGCCATCTCTCGCTCACCGAGGCGGTCTGTGGGCTCCAGCAGCAGGCAGTTGCGGCGGTCGACGACGTAAGGAACCACTCGTTCCTTGCGGTTGCCCATCGGGTCCGCAGGATCTTCATTGTCGGGAAGCTGATCGTTGTTCGCCCAGTTCCCGTTTTCCATATCGATCACGAATCCACGACGTTCCCGGTCGGCCCGACGCCGCCAGCCGAGATTGATCCGCCAGATCGTCGCCGCGTCGCCGTAGAGGACATTGAAGTCCACGGCATCGCCGTCTTTGATTTCGGCAGAACTGACGAGTTTGACTCCGCCCCGTTCCTGGAACCGCAGCCCCGTGCGGATCTCGTAACCCATACGGGTTCGTTCTTCTTCGTCGCTCGTAATCCGGTCGCGACGTTTCGTGGCAACGTTCTGCAGACGAAGCAGCGAGTCGATCCGGTCCAGGCTGCGACTTTCGCAATTCTGGCAGCAGTCAGGCCCCGATTCATCGGCTCTTAAGTCATGCATGTAACCGCACTGCTGGCATTGCTTGGCGGTATCTGTCACGGGGTTGGCGGCTTCAAGTCCGGTGTCATCCGCCGAGGCAACTGGCAAAATGACTTTGTTGACGATGTACCGTGACCCCTCGTGGTAAATGATGCTCCGCGGGCCGAACTCGGAAATCGCAAGGAACCGTGGCCGTGACAGAAATTCGTCCTGTCCTCTCAGACGCCGGCGGGCCGGGATGTACGCAGACAGCGGCAGTCGCGGGAAATTGTAACCCGGCAGAAATCCCTCGCTGGCAAAGTAGCGGTAGCTGTAAAAGTCGGACTGGCTGACGCTTTTTGCATCCGTGAGCAGGTCAATCTGCCGTTCCGCTTCGCGCCGCAATCGCTCGGCTTCCTTGTGAAGATGGCGTCTCGACTGGTCGCGAATGATCGAGTGCTGGAACTCCTGCTGCTTTTTGGCTGCCCGGAACAGATCGCGCCATCGCTCGCAGGCCGCGTCAAACTCCTGCAGCGTGGCCTGCAGTGTCTGCCGCAGCCAGTCTGGTCCGAACCAGCGTGCGGAGGTCAGCTCTTCCCCAATCGTCTGCAGCACAGCCTCGGCCTTTCGTGCAGCTGCTTCCACCGAGCCCGGCTTCGACAACCCGGATCGGATGCTCGGCCGGAGCGTCAGCGGCGGCGATTCGCCCTCCACGTCGAGAATCTCTGTCAGCGAATTTCCCAGTGATGTCTGCGTTTCCGCGAGCCAGATCGCCTGAATATGTGCCTTGATCAGGTCTTCGTTGGCGAGATCGAGTCGCGGAGGCGCCACCGCACCGGACACCATCTGCTCCTGACGCCGAAAGAAATACTGGTCGTGCGAGCTGCCGGCCGTGCAGTAGGTGAAGACGAACGCTGGCTGTCCGCTTCTGCCGGCTCGTCCGCTTCGCTGCGCGTAATTCGCCGGCGTCGGCGGTACGTTCCGCATGTTGACGACATTGAGCTGCGCGATATCGACACCCAGTTCCATTGTCGGTGAACAATACAGGACAGGCAGGCGGGCTGCGGCAAATTCCGTCTCGCGTTCTTCACGCTGGTCGTACGGAACCTGTGCCGTATGTTCGCGTGCCTCCAGCCCCTGACACTCGCTTGCGATCCGCTGGTAAAAATCAACAAAGAACGGGTTCGTTCGGCCGCCTTCCTGCGGCGGATTGGGGACCCGGATCGGGTCGTGACAGGCCTGAGTACCGTCTCCTGAGTACCACTGCATGCAGGATGCTGACAACTGGTATCCAGGTACTCCGTCATCATCCGGTTTGACGGCTTCGATCAGGTACTGCTCCCGCGCAAGAACCATCATCAGGTCACGACAGATGGCCTCTTTGTCGGCCAGCGTCAGGCGCTCGCTGTACTCGGGCAAGGTTCCATTGCGGCCAATGAAGAGCCCAAAACCGCTGCGGCCGGACATGTAGGTGAAATAGCGGCTATCGTGCGGCCGTCGTGGCCGCGGAAAAACGGCGGACGTTTCTTCGTACCGTTCGTCCTCATCAATCGCCCACGGCGAACGCAGATGTTGCGAACTCTGCTGCTGCAATCGTTCAAAGAAATCACGTCGCAGATAATCGACATCGATTGCCAGTTCGCGTCGCATGAAATCCAGCAGCGTCCGCGCGATTCGCTCACGAGTCACCGGAGTCGCCGTGGCGAGCGCAGGATGGCAGGTCTGCCAGTACTCGCTGGCCGCGCACAAATCGGGCAGCGACACATAGTCAATTCTGAGGAGACCACACTGTTCAAGATTCGGTGAAGTGAGCCGCCAGCCACGACGCAGATCCCGGTACATCCGGTACGCCAGAAGATTTCGAAATGCCTGCTCCGTACGCGACTTCATCACGAAGGAAACTTCCGGTTCCCGGGCATAGTACGCGATCGGCAAATCCAGTGACTGAAAGACGCGCTGAGCCAGTTCGTCATGCGGAATTCCAGCGGCGCCTGCCGCCTTGGCGGCCTTATAGACGGCGGCTCTCATCAGGCTGACTTCAACAAAATCGTTGAAGTGTCCGGCCTGCAGCGACGCGTCCTGCCGATTGTCGGTAAAGCTGAGCAGTTTGCGCGCATGCTGTTCCAGAGTTTCTTCTGACCGCAGAAACTGCACGGCATACAGGCTGAGGATTGTTGTCGCTGTGCTGCGCCCGCCACTCGCCAGAGTCGAAATCCGTCCGAAGTCCGACTGACCGCGGCGTGCCCGGTAGGACACAGCACAACACTGACAGAACCGGAACGGCGCTGGAGTCCAGGTGAATTCGAGACCGCGGTCATCGACAACGCCGTCCGGCCTGACGTTGATCGGACGCGGAACAGCCTCTCGCATGTTGGCGCGAACGCGGCGTGTCCCCCGAGCTTCTTCCAGCCATTCATCAGGCAATCGCTCCAATTCCAGCTGTGGATCTTCCGGCCACGGGTTTGCCGCATCACGGTACAGGAATCCCGGCAACCCGGCGTCACCGTCCGATCCCCTCTCGTTCAGATCACGCGTCTTGAAAACGGTCTTTTCCGTCGCGTGGTCGACCGTTCGCCAGACCGTGTAATAGTCCGCACCACACTCGCGACAGAAGGCGAGAGGAAACAGCAGTTTTTCGCGGCTGCCCGGCACGTACTGCTGCCCTTGAAGCGTCTGATGTCGATCGGCAGCTTCTTCCAGGGAACAATAGACAGCGTCACCACGGCTGATGAACTGATGCAGTCGGAACGCGAAAGGTCTGGCTCTCGTGTCGGGGTCGGCTTCGCACATGTAACCGGCAAGTAACCAGCGGCGAACCGCAGCAGCACATTGAGCCTCGCCAGCGTTCGTTAACTGATTCAACGCACCAGCCGCCGCATTATTCCCCGTCAAGGTGACGGGGTCGGCACGCTTAAGTCGATCACTCGGGTTGTCGCGTGTTGGCCCAAAGGTGTTCTCCAGCCAGCTTCCCATGCGGGTCTGGATGAATTCCGCATGGCGCGTTGGGATCGGGAAATCGTCGGACAGCTCTCCGGAAAGTACAGCCTTGTCGTCAGGGTCCGAGAAGTCGATTTCCGGTGTTGACCGCCAGAGTGTTTCGCCGATGACGTTTTCCGATCGGACGACGGTGCCAAACAGCCGTGTTGCGACGTCGGCGATTGCGTTCCGCTGATCAGCGTAGGTGCCTCCGGTGGCCATCGTTGCTGAGGTTCCGATGCACAGCATTTCCTTCGCCCGACAAGCCTCACGGGTCCTGCGGACCAGTAGTGCAACATCCGCCCCCTGCCGTCCCCGATAGGTGTGCAGCTCGTCAAGGACGAGGAATTTCAGGTCTTCTGCCGCCGCTGTCACCCTCTGGTCCGACGACAGCGCTCGTGTCAGAAGCAGTTCCAGCATCACGTAGTTTGTGAGCAGAATGTCGGGGGGATCTGCCGCGATTTCATCACGCCGCTCCTGGTCGTCCTGTCCGGTGTAGCGGGCGAACCGAACGGGCTCACGTCCTTGTCCAT
>JAQBWV010000370.1 GCA_027624335.1 Planctomycetota bacterium | reverse complement strand
CGGCATCCGCTCACAGATCCCCTTGATCGCCTGCAGATTCTGGTGAAACTGCGAACCGTTCTGATGCGACATGACAGTTTTTTTTCTGTCGGGGTGAATGTTTTCACACACATCCAACAATCAAGCCTCTGCCCGCACCAGGACCACTTCTCCCCAACCTGAAAACGTTACCCGCGTTGAGTGGCACGCAGTGAACGTCCTGATCGCTGAATGGCTGGGGTTGTTAGCGTTGGCGATTGTGGAATAGCTTGTCGTCGCGTCTCTTCTTCCGCGACTCTCATCCCTTGCCCATCGACCATCCCTATGACTGCAATTCTTGGGATTTCCGCGTTCTACCATGATTCAGCAGCCGCTCTGGTGGTGGATGGCGAGATCGTCGCTGCTGCTCAGGAAGAACGGTTTACTCGGAAGAAGCACGATGCAAGGTTTCCGAAACATGCGGTTGATTACTGTTTGAAGGATGCCGGGCTGACTCCGGATCAACTCGACTATGTCGGCTTTTACGATAAGCCTTTACGGACTTTCGAACGATTACTGGAGACGTACCTGGCGTTTGCTCCGGCTGGGTTTCGTTCGTTTCGCTCGTCGATTCCGGTCTGGCTGAAAGAGAAGCTGCATTTGCCGCGTGAGATTCGAAAAGGACTTCGTGAGCAGTACAAAGGTCGCTTTGTTTTCACGAACCATCACGAGTCGCATGCGGCGAGCGCGTTCTTTCCGTCGCCGTTCGACGAAGCGGCGATCATGACGCTGGACGGTGTCGGCGAGTGGTCAACGACGTGCCTGGGAGTCGGACGCGGCAACCGGATCGAGCTGACTCACGACGTCCGCTTTCCGCATTCACTGGGGCTGCTGTATTCGGCGTTTACTTACTACACCGGGTTCAAAGTCAACAGCGGCGAGTACAAGGTCATGGGTCTGGCACCGTACGGGCAGCCGGAATTCAAGGACCTGATTCTCGAACACGTCATGGACCTGAAAGAGGATGGTTCATTCCGCATGGACATGAGCTATTTCAATTACTGTCAAGGTTTGACGATGACGTCGGAGAAGTTTCATCGTCTGTTCGGCGGCCCGCCACAGAAGCCTGAGGCAACCGTCACTCAACGTGAGATGAATCTCGCCGCTTCGGTCCAGGCGGTTTCGGAAGAGGTCATGCTCAGAACGGCTCGTCACGTTCACCAGCGAACCGGGATGAAGAATCTGGTACTTGCTGGCGGGGTTGCATTGAACTGTGTTGGCAACGGTCGAATCCTTCGTGAGGGACCGTTCGAGAATATCTGGATCCAACCTGCGGCAGGCGATGCCGGAGGAGCACTCGGCACGGCGCTGTTCATCTGGCATCAGCTACTGGATAACCGGCGAACGACAGACGGAAAGGACACGCAGCGAGGATCGCGGCTGGGACCAGCCTTCCCGGACAATGAAGTCGCGACGTATCTCGATCAGAACGATTCCGTTTACACGACGTGCGACTCTGACGAGCAGCTCTGCGATGCCGTGGCATCGCTGATCGCCAGTGAAAAAGTCATCGGCTGGTTCCAGGGACGAATGGAATTCGGACCTCGTGCGTTAGGGTCGCGATCGATCATTGGCGACGCTCGCAGCCAGAAGATGCAGTCGGTGATGAACCTGAAGATCAAGTTTCGGGAATCGTTCCGCCCGTTCGCTCCGATCGTGATGCAGGAACACGTTCACGATTATTTTCAGATGCGTGAGAACGAGGACAGCCCGTACATGCTGCTGGTCGCTCCCGTGCGGGAAGAAATCCGCAACCAACTGCCGGACGACTACGACACCACGTTTGGCATCGACAAACTGAATTACTCGCGATCGAGCATCCCCGCCATCACCCACGTCGACTTTTCGGCTCGCGTTCAAACCGTCGATACCGACCGTGACCCGCTGCTGCACAAGTTGATCTCGCGTTTCTACGACAGGACCGGCTGCCCGGTTCTGATCAACACCAGCTTTAACGTTCGCAGCGAGCCGATCGTCTGCTCGCCGGAAGACGCATGGCACTGCTTCCTGATGACGGACATGGACGTCCTGGTTCTCGGTCGGCATATCCTGCTGAAGGAAAACCAGACAAAGAAAATGACCGAAGCAGACCGCGAGGCTCATCTTAGTCAGTTCGACCTGGACTGACTGCTCGCGAACACGTCGCCGATCATGCGTGTCACGCTCCTCACGGTGTAAAACTTCAGGGCCATCTCGACATGCAACAGGAAATCTGCCATGTACACCCCATCCAGTTTCGTCGAAAACGACCTCTCGATCCTGCACTCGTGCATCGAACAGAACAGCTTTGCTACTCTGATAACGACGGAGCCATCCGGTCCGGCAGCCAGTCATCTGCCATTGCTGCTGGATCGAAGCGCTGGACCGAACGGCACTCTGATCGGACATATGGCAAGAGCGAATCCGCAGTGGAAGAACCTTGCAGGGAAAGAGGCTCTGGCTATTTTTCAGGGACCGCGTGCTTACATCTCTCCAGCATGGTTACAGGAACGCAACGTCGTTCCGACCTGGAATTATGTCGCCGTCCATGTCAGCGGTAACGTGCAGATCGTCGAGGAGCCGACCGCTCTGCTCGACATCGTTCGACGTTACGTCGAGTTCTACGAATCACCAATGCCCGAGCCATGGCAGCTCGACTCTACAGAACCTGACTTCACTGCGAGCCTGTTGAACGCGATCGTCGGCTTCACTATCGAGGTCGCATCGCTGGAAGGCAAATGGAAACTCAGCCAGAACCACAACGAGGGGCGACGCCAGCGCCTCATCAAGGGATTGAAGACTCGCTCAGACGAGAACTCAACACGCATCGCCGAACTGATGCAGGCGACTCTGCTTCCCGATAGTCAAACTCCGCTCGCGTAAGCCGCCAGCATCAAGAGCGAGGAGGCAGGTGCTCATTGCATCCATCGACTGGCTGACTGAACTATTTCAGCGGCGGCAAATCAACACGTGGGCACATCGGGAGCAGCGGACACTCAGTGCATTTTGGTCGACGGGCAATGCAGATCTGTCGACCGTGATGGATCAGCCGGTGTGAATACTGAATCCATTCGGACTTCGGCAACACATCTTTCAGCTGGCGTTCGACAATTTCCGGGTTCGCCGAGTCAGTGAGTCCAAGCAGCCTGCTGATCCGCTTCACGTGAGTATCCACGACGACTCCGCTGGCGATTCCAAACCACGTCCCGAGCACGACATTGGCGGTCTTGCGACCGACGCCGGGCAGCGACGTCATCTCGTCCAGCGTCTGAGGCAATTCACCGCCGAAGTCGTCGACGAGCTTTTTCGCCATGCCTCGAATGTTCTCGGCTTTGGCGCGGAAGAAACCCAGGGGGTGAATGATGGTTTCGACGTCCTTCTGCTTCCCCTTCGCCAGGGCTTCGGCCATCGGGTACCTCGCAAACAGGACAGGAGTTACCGAATTGACGCGTTCGTCAGTGCACTGAGCAGACAGGATGGTGGCCGTCAGAAGCTGGTACGCGGAGTTGTGAGTCAGCGCGCATTCGGCGACGGGGTATCGCTTTTTCAGAGCTCGGACGACTCTGCGAGACAATTTCTTTTTGTCAGCAAGTTCCGGCTGCTTGAGTCCTGTCATGGCGTTTATGCAAATCCAAAGGGTTTCCGGTGGAGAATCTCACTTCAAACGTTCTAGAATCGTCGCGTGCCTGCCCTGGCAATGGTGAGTTCGCCCTGTCAACGGTGCTCTGGCGGTAGAAAACCAGGGAGCGTGCAATGATCATAGACCAGAGTCACGACGTCGCAACGCAGTCGCACAACGGTTCAAGGAACATCACGGATGGACGAGCTGCCGGAGAAGTACCTCAAGGGAATCTGGCTCTTTAACGAGGGTGAGTTTTTCGACTGTCACGACGAGCTGGAAGAACTCTGGACTGAGATTCAGGGTGAGGAAAGAAAGTTCATTCAGGGATTGATTCAAGCGGCAGTCGCTCTGTTCCATTTCGGAAATGGGAATCTCGGCGGAGCCCGCAAGATGTATAACTCCGCAAGAGAGAAGCTGGACCTGTACCCGTCGCCTTACATGGCGATGAATCTGGAACGGTTTTGCACCGACCTTCAACACAGCTTTCAGGAACTGCTGGACGCAGGCACGACGTATCCGGACGGAGTCGAATTACGGGATGATAGAATTCCGTTGATTTACCTGGTCGAGCAGGACTGAGATCAATGACACCGGCGGATCCCAATGACGCAACAGCCGACTTCACAGGGCGAGCCGCCATCTTTCCGCTTCCCAATGTGACACTCTTCCCGAACGTCATGCTGCCTCTGCATATTTTCGAACCGCGTTATCGGTGCATGGCAGAGGACGTTTTGAGCGGAGATAGATTTCTGGCCTTGGGGCTGCTGAAGGACGGCTGGGAAAACAACTACGAATCGAAGCACTGCGCCGTCCACGACACGGTGTGTCTGGGAAAAGTAATCGCGAACGAACAGCTCGAAGACGGCCGTCACTTCCTGATGCTGCAGGGTTTGAGACGGGCACAACTCGTCACGGAAATCGAGAGCGACCTGCCGTACCGGCTGGGCATGCTTGAGCTGATCGAAGATGTTTACCCGCAGACCCCGATGATCGACCGCCAGCGGCGGCAGGAAGAACTGGTCGACTGGTTCCGACGTGCTTATCCGAAGCTCGGTCTGGCAGCCGACATGATTCATGCGATCGGATCCTCGATGCAGCTTGGCGAACTCTGTGACGTCATCGCGCACTCGTTGAAGCTGTCACCGGTACATGCTCAGCGTCTGCTGTCCCAGGCCGACGTCGACCAGCGCAGCGATACCGTGCTGGAAATGCTGAAGCTTCAGTTTCGTGGGACATTCGACGCCGCCGAGCGAGAGTTTCCGCCTGGATTCAGCCTGAACTGAACGAGACCCGGTCAGGTCACTCTTCG
>JAQBWV010000369.1 GCA_027624335.1 Planctomycetota bacterium | reverse complement strand
TTGTTGTGACCGTTGTCAGTGGGCTTGGGTTGCCGCTGTTCGAGTGGAAGGGCAACCGGGAACTTCACACGGTGACCGTGTCTTCGTCATCTTTCAGCGGCTGCACACGCAGAAGGAATACCCAGGTACGGGCATCGGCCTGGCGATCAGTCGACGCATTGTCGAGCGTCACGGCGGCAGGATCCACGTCGAGTCGAATGAGGATGGTGGCAGCACTTTTGTGTTTACGCTTCTCGACGAACCGGAAACGCCCGCCACCTCCGATGTGTGACCTTGTCTTCGAATCTCCAGACGTCATGAATCGCGAGTCTTGCCGTTGGCGTTTCGCCCTCGGGCATTAGGCAGCAGATCTTTCGAGCTGCTGAGATTGTGAATTCGAAACAGCCTCGAACCGCTCACTGTCGTTTGACGAGTCCGAGTTCGGTCTTACTCTACTGAGTCAGTTAAGGCATCAACCCGGACGGGCACACGATAAAACAGTAAGGAGCGTTGAGATGGCTGGATCAGAACGGTCACTTAAGGTGGCCATCATTGGTGGCGGGATGTTCTTTGATGAGATTATTGGGCAGAGCTTCAAAGACTTCATGCGCGGAGGTTTGTCTGGTGCTTTGACAAGTATCGGAATGAGCCATCTGGCTCCGACCGTTGCTGATGTCGCCATCGACGTTTGTGCTGTGGGAACTCGCAGCGAGAGTAGCGGCACGGCAGGCCATATTACGAAATGGTTCGCTGAGGAATTCCCTGACCGGCGGATTGATGCCTGTTATGGCGATGCGGTATGGCAGAACATTATCGCGTTGCACAAACCGGATGTTCTGTTTGTCGCGACGCCGGACCATGTTCACGCTCAGCCGATTCTTGATGCGCTCGACGCTGGTTGCGATGTCATCACTGAAAAGCCACTTTGTCTGACGACGTCCGAAGCGGACAGGATCATCGCCAGGGCGAAGGAAGTTGAACGGGTCGTCGCCGTCGATATGCACAAAAGGTACGACCCGTTCGTTCGCGAGATGATGCGGAAGGCGCCCGAGCAGTATGGAACAATCAATCGAGTTCGTGCTGTTCTCGAAGAACCGCTGGAGGTCAGTAGTGAGATCTTTGCGTGGGCCGAACACAGCAATCCCTTTGCCTACGTCGGTTGCCACTGGCTGGACGTCGTGCATCACTATCTTCAGGTGAAGCCTGTCGCCGTATTCGCAACCGGGCAGAAGAATCTGTTGATGAACTGGGACAGGCATCACGTTGAAATTGCGAGGCGGCGGGATGTCGATCCAGCAAGTTTCAAACGTCAGGAGCCGATCCGAACGTGGGACAGCGTTGACGTCGCCGTGACTTACGACAATGGGATGCGGGGTGACTACAACAACAACTGGATCAACCCGGCCGAATTTGAAGGAGCGGTGAACCAGGAAATCGAACTCTACGGGATTTATGGACGAGGCATCGTCGATCAGCAGGAACGAGGCTATCGCGAAGCAATCATCGGCGACGGTTCCCGGACGCGAAATCCTTCGTTCGGCGGACGCATTCACCATCGCGGCGGTTATCCCGAGATCTTCGGATACGGCAAAGCATCCATCGCCGCCGGACTGCTGGCGATTATTCGCCGCCGCATTCTGGGCGAGTCGATGTCCACGCTCGAAGGAACCTACCCGGACGCCCAAAGCCAGCGAGATATTGTCCAGGTGATCGAAGCGGCATCGATTGTTGCCGAAAAGAATTTCGAATGCCTGCAGGCTGGCCGTGGAACACCAGTCACCGCTCAGTTGACCGATTCGGAAATCCGCATCATCGAACCCTAAGGGAAGTATGTGGGACTCGCTTCGTTAATCGAGCGGTTTCAGATACTTCACTCCGTAGTCGCGAGGCAAAGGTGTTACGAAATTGTCTTTCGCCCAGCGATCCCACTGGGCAGCCAGTCGCTTGACGATTGCCGGATGCTTGACGGCGAGATCTTCAAGCTCGGTCCGGTCGACGTTGACGTTGTACAGTTCCCAGTCGTGCTCTTTTAGTGCCACCAGTTTCCACTGGCCTTCAAGAATCGCCTTGTTTGATTCGTGTTCGAAGTAGAGCGTGCGAGGTTTGGCGGGCTCGTCCTTCAGCATGGGTACAAAACTCCGGCCGGGCAGTGTGATGCTGCCTGGATATTGTGCTTCGGCGATTTCGTTGACAGTCGGCATCAGGTCGATGATGTGTGTGGGGCGGTGGTCGATCTCGCCGCGGCGATTTGAATTCGCAGGCCAGTGAATGATGCATGGCGACGCGATGCCTCCTTCGTGCGTGTAGTGCTTGTACAGACGCCACGGCGTGTTGCTGGCATTCGCCCAGCCCGAACCAACGCTGGAATAGGTGTCCGGACCGCCCATCTGATCAAGCTGGTTGTCGCGGTGCAGGATGTTGTGTGGACTTGAACTGACGTCAAACCCGTACGGATCCCATTCAGCGCAGGCTCCATTGTCCGACAGGAAAACGACGAGGGAATTGTCAAGCTCCTGACTGGATCTCAGATCGTTGAGGACGCGTCCAACATTGTGGTCGATGCGGTCGATCATCGCCGCGTAGATAGCCATGCGCCGTGCGAGATCAATCCGACGGTCCTCGGGAAGAGAGTTCCAGGCGGGATTCGCGCCTGTAGTCTTCTCACCGTAGTCCCAATACCGTGAACGCGGCGTCAGCTGAGTGTGTTCTGGAACGATTCCGAGTCTCTTCATCCGCGTTAGCCGCTCATTGCGCATCTGGTCCCAACCGACGTGGTAGGTGTCTGCGTATTTCTCGATGTCGCTTCGCCGAGCGTGCAGCGGAAAATGCGGCGCATGATATGCCAGGTACATGAACCACGGTTTATCGGGCGTCTGGCGAGCTTCTTGAAGAAAGTCGAGTGCGTGATCAGTGACGGCATCGGTTCCGTAGAACTTTGACGGGTCGTAATTCCGAGCGAGTCGTCCTTCAGGAAGTCGCAGGTAGTGACCGGGATCCCAGAACGTCTGAGCACTGACGAGTGTTCCGTAGAATTCTTCAAACCCATGTCGAGTCGGATCCGGCGTGCCCAGATGCCACTTGCCGGAAATGAACGACCGATAGCCGACGGACTTCAGTGACTCGGCGATCGTGGGAGCGTCAGGGCTTACCGCGCCGCGATAGCCTGGTTGTCCCAGATCAGCGACTTTGTGTCCGACTCCCACCCGGTGCGGATAGTGTCCGGTCAGGATACTGGTGCGAGACGGACAGCAACGCCCCATGTTGTAAAAACGTGTCAGACGCAGGCCGTTGTCCGCCAGCGAGTCCAGATGAGGGGTCTTGATTTCTCCGCCAAAACAGCCGAGGTCGCTGTATCCCAGATCGTCCGCGACGATGAACACGATGTTCGGTGGCCTGGCTGCTTCCGTAAAGTCAGACGGGCCGCACGTAACCCATAAGGTCAGCAGTAAGAGTGCATGCTTCACGGAGTGTCTCTTCGATTCTGGGAAGACTCGCTGGCGCGACGGACTTCGGCAGCCGCATTATCACTTGTTCTGCAAGGCAGCCTCAGGCGGCTTGATCGACTTCACAAACGTCATCACATCGGCCAGATTCTGTCGGCTCAGGTCTTTCTCAAGCCCTTCAGGCATCAATGAGATTCCTGTTGAGACCAGTTCGTCGATGCTGCTTCGAAGGATGACGTCCTCTTTCGCTTCCGCTCGCCGTAGCGTGATGCTGCCAGCCGATTCCGTGGCGATGATGCCGCTGTAGAGTCGTCCCTGATTGGTAACGACGGTGTAGACATTGAAGTTGGGTTGAGCTTCGCGGTTCGGATCAAGAATCGACAACAGCAGGTCTGCGGACGACTTGTTCTGCACTGACGCGAGATTTGGTGCGATCTTGTGGCCGATCTCACCCACCTGGTGGCAGGCGGAACAGATCTTCTTGAAGACGGCGAGCCCTCGTTCAGCATCTCCGTCCAGGCTCAGAACGTCCTGATAATCATCCACCACACGGGCACGATTCGAATTGACGTCGCTGCCCAGCACCTTCTGGCTGCGCGAACGAATTTCCGTATTCGGATGGTTCATCAGCAGTTGTTTGCGATCCCGAGTGAGATCACTCGGTTTGATCGATCCAGCCTGAACGGCATCCAGCAGAGTCATGATTCGTGACGTTCTCACAACAAGAGCGTCGGCAACTTCGAGTCGAATCTGTGGGCTATACGTTTTCCAGCCGGCGAGAAGTGTCCTCGCAACATCGTCTGATTCCTGTTGTGCGAGCGACACGACCGCCGCTCGTTGCAATGGCTGCGGAGTCTGCGGTGAGAGAAAATCGGACAGGCGACTGGTCGCCGTTGCTGCGTCGGCGAACGCCAGTAACCCGATGGAAGCTTCACGATCACTCAGCGGTTTACTCTCGTCGGATGCAGACTGAAATGCTCGCTCGAACAACGCGGCGACCTGTTGCCGAATCGCGTCAGACGTTGACTTGTCCGCAAGGACTGCAGAGACGCTCGACCCGCGTGCCGCTAATCCTTTTCCGAGTCCGGTGAGAATAGCCCGTTGAGCAGCCGGCGAGACACCCGCTGCGGTCGCCGACGACAGCATTCGCACGGTCATTGCCGTTGTCGGAGTTGCGCCTGCGATCTGACTCAGTTGCGAGAGCAGGTGCATCACTTGCGGCGGTAAATCGGCCACGTCTTTGATCAGCAATTCGGCCAGTGAGTCCGCCGTCTTTGACACTGACGACAGGATTGCCGTTTGGATGTCCGGTCCGTTGCGTTTGTCGCGAGCGAGTCTGGCGAGACCTTTGAGGGCTCGCTTGTCGGATGTTTCTCCCAGAGTGAACGCCAGCTGAAACCGGACGTGCTCACTAAGGTCATCACACAGAGGCAACAGGTCGTTGAGGATGTCATCAGACGGTTCTTCAGCAAGAAACCGTTCTGACAACTTCACGGCATGAGCGCGAACTCGCGGGTGCGTGTCGGTGAAGCCCTGC
>JAQBWV010000060.1 GCA_027624335.1 Planctomycetota bacterium | reverse complement strand
CAGAGCCACGTTTTCGAGTGTCGAGTGGACTCCGTTCAGCAGCACGCAGATGTCTGAGGTTTTTCCAATGATGTTTGTGACGCCAGGAACCAGGCAACAGCTTCAAGCATCTTCACGTGCTTCGGTCATTTCGGAATCGTGGTCTGGAGCGTTCGACCGGAACAGTCCCACAGGGAAATGGATCAGACGAAGCGGAGTTGCTCCGATCAACTGTGAGACGACGTGTCGCGTTCCGTGAGAGTCGGACTCGCGAATTCGAACCACCAGCAGCAGGCTGGCGATACGCAGCACGATGCTTACAAGAAACAGCATTCTGTAGGAACTCAGGTGAATTCCGAATACGACCGTTTCGAGGCTGAACCAGGTCAGTAATCCGCCGCAGACAACTGACGTAATTCCGCCGACGAGTCCTGCCAGTGCGGTGCCGGCGGCAATAAACATTGTTCGATTACCCGACGGAGATTTCGTCAGCATGAAGCCGTTTGTCGCCACAACGAAGCCGGCGTTCAGGATCGAATCCAGAATGAAAACGGGAACCAGAATTGGAAACGCAATCTCGGGATCATTCGGAACAAGGATCAACGCGAGCATGTTTGACGATTTCAGCAGCGCGCACAGAATTAGAATTGGTCGGTGACCGAAGCGTTCAGTGAGTCTGCCAATTCTCGCGGAACATGCGGCCCCACCGACCCAGCAGAAAACCCAGAGAAGTAGCACTCGGGAAAGCGACATGCCAACTTCAGCCAGAAGAAACAGGCTGATGAACGGAGCACCAACCATCGCCGCAAAGTGCCAGAAACTCATGAAACTGATGAACGATCGAAAATCGCGATTTCGAAATGGTTCAGCCAGCACTTTGCGGATTCGGGTTTCGGCGATCTTTGTGACGGGCGGTTCATAAACGGGCAGGAACAACAGAATATCCGCCACGCCAAATACCGCAGCAACAACAATCAGAATGGAAAACGCCGTCTGAATTTCATCGGTGTAAGACTGCAGTAGATACGACGCGAACAGCAACGATGCTGCCCCCGACCATTGCATCCAGAGATGCCGCACTCCCCAGAAACGACTCAGTCGGCTGCGAGGCAGATAATCGCCCATCCACGACATCCACAGCGGTGTCGCGAAGTGCAGCAGCCCATGATTCAGCGCCGAAAATCCGAGGAAACTCCATAACCAGACGGTGGGCGAAACTCCCGGTAAAAAGACAGGTCCCAGTGCAACCGGCAGAAGAATCAGCCGCTGAACTATGGAAACCGTCATCCACAGACCGCGACGGTGTGTCAAATGATTCGCAACGACCGCCGACAGGAACTGTAGAAACAACATGCCTGTTGGAATGGCTCCCAGGATCCCGATATGCAAACCCGTGCCGCCGAAATGTCGTGCGAATTCAATCCCGGCAGGACACAGCGTCAACTGTGTGTAGGCCATTCCCAGACAGCCCGCCAGAATGATCGTCTTTCCATGAGCGATGCCTCGAAGCCCATCGGCGGCATGTTCGAGGCCTGCGTCACTGGGCGTGGCTGGCGGATGTTTTAGATTCTCGGCAGGCATTAAGAAGGGGCTCAAGGTAGTCGAATTGCCAAAGTAGTCGCATACAGTAGCTGAGCGACGTTGTAGCAGGTTGCGGGATGCGCGACGTCAGCAGGCCAAAGTATTCAACAGACCAGGAACTCAGTGGGGCGACTATCGCCCGCGACTTGAGTTCAGAGCCCAGAGTTGCGGGCGACAGGACGGTGATGAATGAGAGCACCCGTTTCAATTCGTTGGCAGCTCTGGCCGCTGCTCAGCGACGCCCGGTCAACGAAGTCGAGACGGCTGCTGCGACCGGATGAGACAGAGAGTGTCTACTCCCTCCCATGGAACGATTCTTCCTTTGGCACCGTAATAAACGGCCAACTGGCAGGATAGAACCGGACAATTTTTGTGGGCCGATAGCCTTCGAGCAGCATGTCACACTCCACCTGAATCTGCACACCGCTGCAGCCGGGCGTAACTGGGACGTCGCCAATTTTCAGAATGTTTCCACCCTTGCGATCGTTCGTTGGGTCGTAGGTCATGAGGTTTTCTCGAGCTACCGCGATGGTCCCCTTCGGCGCGAGATCATCTTTCGCTCCGCCTGAAGTAGGCCAACCGAGCGGCTCGGGATTGATCCTGGTCAAATCCTTAAACAGAGACCGATCAAGCCCGTCGAAAAACGTCACCGTGACAATCTGAGTTTCGTCATCCACTGTCGCTACCCAGCCCGGCAAACCTCGTTCTCGAATGTAGAGCCGGTGACGTTCCATCTGGTGAGCCGTGGCCAGATCGCGGCTGGTTTCGTCGAGCCAGATTTCCTGGACTCTGCCCGGACCGTAGAGACCGACCCAGGTGAGGTTGAATTGCACCAATTGATCTTCAGCCAGTGAATCAAGCGTTGCGAATCCGTTTTCTTTGAGCACTCGAGTGCGAGCGAGGAGGTCGAACATCTTAGGATCGCCGACACCCTTGCCCTCATGCTGCAGCGTGGCGGTCAGCTTTTTCTTTTCGAGGTCGACGCTGTCAATTTTCCAAATCTGCTTCTGTCGCGCACGGCAGGTGAAATCATCTTCCACTCGAATGCACTGCCGAAACTCGGCTTCTGGTGAAATACGATCATGAAAGACGGCCATCGGTGGTCGTTCATCCTTGTCGTCTTTGCGATAACACCAGGTGTGCAGATGAGTGCCCAGCGGGATATCACACAACGCTGCCGGAGCGCCGTGGTAGTAAATAGAACCGTAGGGCAACATATCCAGAGGCAGAGGCAGGTCCCAGACCCCACGCTGCTGGGAATCGTTGCGGTCCACACGAATCACAAGCTGACGCTCAAAATGATCGACCTGGAGAAGTTCTCCGGTGATGTAGTGGGCGGAGCCTTCAGGTGGGAATTCGCCTTTGACGATCCTATACCAGGGCAACGATTTGTCGGGATTGTCGTCGGTTCGCCAGGTAGGCTTTTTGCCGGCCTGTCCGAGTACGGCCGATAAGCAAAGACTTCCGGCGAGTACAGTAATGGTGACAGTTTTCATATCAATTCTTCGAGTATCAAAATCGTAAAGTCGTCCCTGGCAGCGACGTGAGGAATCGGCTACGCGACGACTTCTGAGACTGTGCCCACGCTGTCCTGGAACTGGTCTGTTTCGACATCGGCACGATTTAGCATCGTCAGCAACAGGTTGCTGAGACGTGCGTCGTTGTCCACAGGTCGACCACAAATCCTGTAATGCTCGTTGGCTTCCGACACGTTGTACTTGCCGATTGTCGGCAGATTGAAATCAACGTGCTGCCCGTGCTTTGCTCCCAGTGCCTTGCCGCCAGCATACAGTGTCGGCAGGTTGGCATTGCCATGACTGTGACCGTATGCCATGCCGCTGCCCCAGAGGACCTGTGTGGTATCAAGCAGACTTCCGTCGTCGTCCTTGTGAGCTTTCAATTGATCAAGAAAGTAGCTGAACTGCTCGACCAGGAACGTGTCGGTCTGCGTCAGTCTTCTGAGTTGCTCGGGATCACCATTGTGGTGTGAGAGCCCGTGACGCGTCTGTGAAATGCCGATGTCAGGAATCGCTCCGCCGTTGGCCTCGCTGCCGATCATGCACGTGATAACCCGCGTCATGTCGGTGCGAAGTGCGAGGACCATCAGGTCAAAAAACAGACGGTGGTACTCGCGGACCTGGCTCTGATCCATCCTGCTTGAATAGCGGGCAGCTTCGGAACCCGGAATCTCCGGTCGGGGCACATTGAGCCATGCCGTTGCACGTTCCGTTCGAATCTCCACCTGGCGAACGGCGGTGAGGTATTCATCCAGCTTGTTCCGATCTTCTCCACCGAGCTTCCTGTTGACTCGACTTGCGTCTCCAAGAACGGCATCAAGAATGCTGCTTCGCCGATTCAGTCGCCGTTGAACGGCATCCTTACCGCCGCTTTCCCCGACGAACATCCGGTTGAAGATCGTTGTCACATTTCTTTCGGCAGGGATCTGGATTCCATCGCGCGACCACGCTAACGAAAAACCGTCGATCGCGAGTTCGAGCGACGGAAAGCGGGTGAACTCGCCCTGTACTTCGGCGATCAACTGATCCGCAGAAACCGTATTCCGAAACGCACCGCCGTTGCTGGGAACTGCTGCGCCGGTCAGCCAGACCTGGTCGCAATTGTGAGCTTTGCCGAGGACCTTGGGATGGTGCAGCCCACTGATCGGTGTGACGACGTCGCGATGCTGTTTCAGAGACGCCAGGGGCGATGTCAATTCGTAGTCGGGCCCTGCCTGTTGGATTTGCCAGGTGAGCGTATTCACGCCGTTAGGTATGTAGAGAAAAACGCTGCGTTTCGGCTTCGTCGGCGCGGGAAGTCCTCCATTACCAAAGGCCGGCAAACGCATGCAGTCCAGCATCGGTAAGGCAATGCTCGCACCAAGTCCACAAAGAACATGACGGCGGTTCAAGAGCCAGTTATTACGTTGAATATTCATCAGACCTGACCTGTTCTTTATCGCTTCTGAAAGAGATCCGAAACTACGAAAGCTGTCACGATGTCTCGCACTCGGTAGTCGTTTTCGCGACCGACCCTGGCGATTGCAGCCAGTTCGTCATGGTCGTCAATCGTCATGGTGCGGCGAAGTCCGTAAATCGCCAGTTTCTCGATAAACGTCTTATTAAACGCGTCGAGATCTGCGAGCAGCAGTTGCTTGAATTCTCTTGCATCTTTGAACGTCCGACCGTCTGGCAGTTCCCCACTGGCGTCGACAGATGGATTGTCTCCCGTACCTTCGACGACTTCCTGAGTGCGCCACTCGCCGATGGCATTAAAATTATCAAAAGCCAGCCCGAGCGGATCAATCTTTCGATGGCACGCTGCACAGGTCGGGTGGTGCTTATGAGCTTCCAGTTTCATCCGCAAAGTCGCTTTGGGGGAATCGACAGGATTCGGCTCGATCGGATCAACGTTGGCAGGCGGAGGAGGTGGAGTTCTTCCAAAGATCGCTTCGGACAACCACGCTCCGCGGTGTACTGGGCGATGCCGGGTACCGTCGGATGTTAACGACAGAATTGATGCGTGAGTCAGCAGACCTCCCCGGTGCGTATCGGCGTCAAGCGAAACTCGTTGAAACTCATCCTTAGTGATGTTCGGAATACCATAAAATCGTGCAAGTCGCGGATTCACCATCGTCCAGTCAGAATCGAGAAACTCACGCAGCGTTAACCCCTCGTTTAGCACTTCGTTAAAAAATGACTGCGTCTCTGCGATCATGCTCTGTTCGAGGTGCGAATCATAATTGGGATAAATCTTCTTATCCGGTGGAAACATGCCGACCTTTCGAAGGTGCAGCCACTGCGACGAAAACGAACGACTGAATCTCTTTGCGCGGGGATCGGCCAGCAGGCGGACAACCTGGATTTGCAATTCGGCCCGGTCGTGCAGCTTGCCTTGTGCGGCGAGTGAGAATAATTCGTCGTCGGGCATCGTGCTCCACAATAGATACGACAACCGCGATGCGATCTCCCAGTCGTTCAGTGTGTGGCGATCCGTATTCTCATCACCTTCTGCCATAAACAGAAAACTCTTTGAGCAGAGAATTGCCGTCATTGCGGACTTGATCGCGTTGGCAGGAGTCTCACCGTCCTGCATCTCGCTTTTCACGATACGCACATAGGATTCCAGTTCGCCATCATAAAGCGGACGACGAAACGCTCGCGTTGCCATCGTCTCCAAACCAGCACGAACCTGGTCCGTGTTGCCGATTTCGCTCGCCATGTATTCGTCACGCCGGCGCTGCTCTTCCTCTGTTACGATCGGGCCGCGCATCGAGATTGAATCGATGATCAATACGGGATACCTCGGGCGTCCCTGCTCATCGGTGATCTTCATTTGCCAGGGCGCACGTTCGTAAGCGGTTGTAATAAACGGGATCCGGCTACCCGCGTTTGTTCGTGGATGACGATTCCCTCCGGCCTTGTTGATCACATGAATTTCGGGACCACGAACGCTCGGGATATGGACTCGAAAGGAAACCGTTGTCGGCTTGTCTTCGGGCGCGATAATGTCCTGTTCAAACAGGATTCGATCCAGTTTGTGCTCATACACGTGCATTCGCGGCGGCGGACCATTCTCCGGCTTCAATCCACAGACCGTGTAGCTGATCTCATACACCCCAGCGCCCGGGAACTTCAGATCAGGCCCTCGAAAGGGATTCGAAGCTCGAAACAGTTCCCCCGAGGTGGTCAGCGGAAACCGCACCTGGTCGAGCAAACCTGCCTTTGCCAGACGCTCGTAATGAGGCTGATTCGGGTTCATTTCAACAGCGCGTTTGCTCGCCTCACGATACTCAACCTTACTGTCGGGATAAGCCTCGCTGAGGACGACCTCTGCCGCCTGCATGTATTTCTCGATGTGCGTGGCGGATAGCGTGAGCACGGAGCCTAGACGTTCGAAACCGTTCCACTCCGGATCTTCCAGAAGACCGCCCGGGTCTTCGGCGTCGTACTGCACACCGATGAGATCGCGCATCGTGTTGACGTATTCTTCGCGAGTGAGCCGGTTGTAGGAAACGCGATCCCGTCGCGCCATTCGCGCCGCCTCGCCCTCTGCAATTCGAGCCGAGATCCATTCCACAATGACGCCACTCTCGTCAGCCGTCGGACGGTCCTTCACGTTTTTCGGCGGCATTTCTCCCGAGCTGATTCGCTCCCTCACCTCCGCCCAGGACGACGTATCAGTCACGCCAACATGTTTTGATAAAGCATCCAGACGAAATTCGCCTTCCTGCTTTTTCGCGTCATGGCAACGAATGCAGTGCCTGGTGAGGTACGGCTGGATGTCCTTGTCGAAGGAAGGCTCAGCCGCACCGATTTGTGTGGTAAACAGCGAGATCAGGACGATCACGGAAAAACAGCGAATGATCATGGTCTACTCAAAAAATGCGGATGTGCATTCTGGCTGGAGGCGAGGGGCAAGTATGAGTTTACAAGAGCTAATCATCCAAACGAAGTCGGGCGACTCCCGCTACTTCTAGACCCACCGGGGCACTATCCAGTTTAAACTTCAAAGCGCGAGCTTGACCGGCGGGAGCAATTCGAACAACAGTCCCGGAGATGCCTTTGCCTGTCTGTGTCGAGATGGTCAGCAGTCTTTAAACGGATTTTCCGTCGCGGATCGATCCAATGGTGGCGAATGTGACCTGCTCTCGATTTACTGTACCGGCTGAGGTGAAAATCGCGGGTCTCGATCAGGATGGTCGACGGAATTGCAAAGTTGATGAATCACCTGACGCGTCTGATGACGGTCAATATTGCTGAGTGCTCGTTTTCCGTCACGCGAGAATGTCGTCTACGACACGGGCCGAGCGACCGGCAGTCACCATTTGAGCCTGACCGTTGTGGTGGTAAACGAGCTCTTGCCAGTCGAGCCCGAACAGGCGAAGCAACGTTGCCTGGTAATCGTTTGGAGTGACGACGCTCTCAACGGCGCGATGGCCGAAATCGTCGGTCGCTCCATAAACCATACCCGGCTTGAATCCGCCACCAGCGAACCAGTTGCTGAATCCCTGACCATTATGATCCCGACCGTTCTTCTTTGGATCGCCCTGATCCTGTGTCACTGGCAAGCGACCGATCTCGCCGCCCCAGTGAACGATGACTTCATCCAGCATCCCGCGCTGCTTCAGATCTTTTACCAGCGCTGCCGCCGGTTGATCCGTGCGTTTGCAGATCGCCGGCAGAGCTGTGCCCAGATTGCTGTGATTGTCCCAGGGTTGTCCGGCCAGGAAGAGTTGCACAAAACGCACACCGCGTTCGACAAGACGTCGAGCGATCAAACAACGCGTGCCGTATTCGCGCGTCGCGTCCTGATCGATGCCGTACAGTTTCTGAGTCGCTGCAGTCTCCTGACTGATATCGAGCGCTACCTGAGCGGCCGTCTGCATTCGGGCAGCCAGTTCGTAACTGGAGATGCGTGCTTCAAGATCCGCGTCGTCTGGAAACTTCGCCGCATGGCGCCGGTTGAGAGTCTGTAACAGCTGCAGATTCTGTCGCTGCGCTTCTCCCTGGAGATATGACGGCGGGTCCAGATTCAGAATCCGCGGCTCTGTGGGGCGCAGGACTGTGCCTTGAAACAGCGGCGGCATGAATCCGCTGGACCAGTTGTTAGCACTATCCACCGGATGCCCGCCGGGATCCGTCAGCACCATGTAAGCCGGCAGGTTCCGGGTACTCGACCCGAGTCCGTACAGCAGCCACGAAGCGTAATGCGGTCGGCCCAGCACTCCAGGAATGCCACCGTGAAAGAACCGGATCGAGACTTCATGTCCGTTCGCGCCGGTGTGCATACTTCGAACGAGAGTAATGTCATCGGCAATCGCACCTGTGTGCGGCAACAATTCGGACAGCTCCATCCCGCAGTCACCGTGTCGGCGGAACTTCCACTGGGTACCAAGCAGCTTCTTACTGGCGTTATTGGAAAAGCTGTATTGCACGTTCTCTGTGTAATCAGTGCCGTCGAACTTCGAGAGTTCCGGCTTCGGATCGGTGAGGTCCATATGCGATGGGCCTCCATGCTGAAAGAGCGAGATCATCGCCTTTGCACGCGGTTCGAAGTGCGGCTGCTTAGGTGTGAGATCGAGCGTTGGATTCTCTTTGGGAACATTCTTTGGAGTCGCCCGCGCTTCGTCCTGAGCGAGCAGCCACGACAGTGCCAGCGTGCCAATTCCAAGTGAGCCGTCACGAAGAAACGCACGCCGTGGCGAACGGGTTGAATGAATGTGGCATTCGGAATGCGGAGTGTGAAATGGAGAGTGTGGCTGGTGGGCTGGCATGGCTGGCGTTTCCACATCTGGCGTTATCGCGTTATGAGGTCAGATCGACATTCAGTCGATGTATAGAAACTCATTGGAACTAAGCAGCGTCTGGCACAAGTCGATGATTGCCTGCTGCGATGCCGTTCGCTTGTCCGGCAAAGCGACCTTCGTCGTCTGAAACGTCGAAATCTGTTGCCCTACAAAAGTGACTGCGAGTTGCAATTCTTCAGCTTCGGGCGGTCGGCAGAGTGCCAGTTCCCAGGCTTTGACAATCTGACCGGGCAGCACATCGCGAGACTCGTCTGGCCCGCGGAACTGATCGCTGGCCACCATTTCTTGATCTGGTTGCCCGGTTGCTTTCAACGTGATTGTGACTGGCCAGTTGAACGAATCCGAAGTGTGCTGTTCACGGCAGTCTGTGATGAAGTCGATCGTGTCCCCCGCCTCGACCTCGACCGATCTAACGGACGTCCCCGCGTTTCCATTAAACGAGGTCCATTCGCCGACCATCCCCGAACGGCTCGATACGACACGCCCGCGGACTCCGTCCCCGTTCGGTGAACCGTGCTGTAAAGACCCGGTCACTGAGATCTGCCCTGTGACGGGAGCCGTCCAACGTCGAATGACCGCTCGAGTGGCAACATCAGGATGCCCGCCGGTCGCTGTCAAGAAGCAGTATCCGACGACTGGATCCGGAAGCTCCGTGCCGAACTGCCAGCGATTGCCGGTCCAGTGACCGAGTGCCGTGAACGAACCGGTTCGATTCCGCTCGGCATCAAACGCTCCGAAGCCGTACTGCCACGACGATTCAATCAGTGGCGGAATCTCCGGTAGTGTCGCGAGTTGCTCCGGAGTGAGTGAGGCAGCTTCGTTTGCTGCTCGGTCTGCGAGTTTCGCTGCCTGCTCGAGAATAAACTCACCGTTGAGCAGCATCAGAGACTGCGTCGCGACTGTTGAATTCACGCGAGATTCACAGTTTGTCTGCATGACCGGCGCATCAAACGCCTGCATCATCGCCACCGGTCGGCTGCGTCGGACCTGCACGTACAGACTGCGTCGCAATTGCGGCCCATCAACAATGATCTGGCCGGTGTCGTCCTCTTTAATCTTCACCGGAGATCCAAACGGCGTACGATCAAGCTGCCCCGACACAGCCAGCATGCGATCCCGCAACGTCTCGGCCTCAAGCCGCACGAGCCCATTTCCCCCACTTCGCACCTGTCGCCACTGTGTCGATGACAGAAGCATTCGATGCAGTTTCTTCAGACTCCACTGATTGCGAACAAACTCGTCGGCGAGCAGGTCCAGCAGTTCCAGATTTACTGGTGGCACGCCGAGCCTGCCGAAGTCGGACGGCGTCGGAACGATGCCTTTGCCAAAGTGGTGCAGCCACACGCGGTTCACGATGACGCGCGCCAGCAGAGGGTGTTGGCCGTTTGCCAGCCAGCGAGCGAACGCGAGGCGGCGACCGGTTGTTGGTAGTGCGTCGTCGTTCGATGCAAACTGTCGTTGAGAATTCTGGAGAGCGGTCACCGACAACGCCGCCGGAGCCACGGTCTGTTTCGGCTGTTGATGATCGCCACGGAAGAAGAGCTTCGTTTCCGGCATTTGATTCGACGGTTCAACAAGTGCTCGCAGGAATTCTTCGACTGGCTTCTTCGCCCGCACCTGATTGATGCGCTCGTCGAATTTCTTGAGTTCTTCGGCTGCCTTCGGCAGATACTGATACAGCACACCGGCATTGATATTCACACTTGGATTCTTCGCCAGTAATTGCTTCTGCTGGTCCGTTCGTTTGTCTCCCGGCGTCTCGTAAGCCGAGCGAAGCTGAGCCCGCAGGGGCTCATCGAACTTCAGCAGCTCCTGATCAAGTGCCTGCTGGATGAATTCGGCCTGCTTTGAAGATTTCTCTGCGGCAACGACCTGAGCTTCCGCTTCGATCTCGGCCGCTCGCTCTCGATCCGCCTTTGTGTAAAGAGACACGCGACGAGCGTTCGGCACGCGCCAGGCTTTCCAGTTCAGCGCGGGCTCGAACACAGCTCGCAACGCGTAGTAGTCAGTTTGTGGAATTGGGTCGTACCGGTGATCGTGACACTGAGCGCACTGCAGACTCAGTCCGAGCAGCGACGTGCCGACAATCTTCAACGTGTCGCTGATGACCTGATTCTGACCGTCGGGATTGTTGGCTCCGCTGCCTGTCCCGTCGGCGGCCATGCGCAGGAATCCAGTCGCGGTGAGCAACTCAATCTGTTCGACCGTCAGATCACCGTTCTGCGGCCCGGCAAGTTCGTCGCCAGCCAGTTGCTCAATCACAAACTGATCAAACGGCTTGTCAGCATTGAGTGCCCGGATGACCCAATCGCGATACTTCCATGCCCATGGACGCTCGGTGTCCGCTGGTGTGTAGCCTTCCGAGTCCGCGTACCCGGCGATGTCCAGCCAGTGCCTCGCCCAGCGCTCGCCATAGTGCGGCGTGTCGAGCAGTTCCGTCAGCAACCGGTCATACCAGTCTCCGCCCTGGTCATCGATCCACTTCTGCATTTCATCCGGCGACGGCGGTAACCCGATCAAATGAAAGTACGCGCGCTTCACCGCAGTCCGCCGATCCGCGTCCGGCGCGAAGCCAATACTGTCGTCAATCGATTTTGCCAGCAACGCATCAACCACAGTCCGCACACGGGCTTCCACTGGAAACGAATCTACTGGTGGCACGTCGGGTCGCTTAACTGGTTGAAACGACCAGAAGCTGCGTTCTTCAGGAGTGACTCCCAATCCCGGCCCGATCGACTCCGGTTCTTCGCGAGCCGTTCTGGCCCCTTGCAGAATCCACTGTTCGACGATCGAAATCTCATGCTGCGAGATCGACTTCTCTCCCGGCGGCATTTCTCCATTGCGTATTCGATCGAGCAGATAACTGCCGCCAGGCTTCCCCGGTTCGATGGCCGCTCCGCTCTCGCCACCCTTCTTCAGGAATCGCACCAGCCGCAGATCAAGTTCACCTTTGATTTCTTCTGTCGCCCCGTGGCAGTCGAAACAATGGGCACGAAAAATCGGCCAGATGTCTTTCTCAAACGTTCGCAGTTCGTCATCTGCGGCACGCAGTGCTGCACCATCGTCGAAGCCACTACCTGAAAGGACCAGGACGGCAAACAGAAGAGGAAGAACCCTCGTCATGGAAGTTTCCTTACGGACAAGGACATCGATCGTGATGACTATCGACTCAGCATCCCACTACTTTTTCTTTGGCGCTCGTGGTGGCGGAACCGGCTTGATCATGATCACTGCAACATCGTTCTTAAGTTTGGGGCCCGGTGTTGAACGACCGTTACTGATGATTTCATGCAGCAGGTCCTTCATCTTCGCGACTCGGTCCGGATGCTCCGCCTGCAGGTTTTTCGTTTCACCGGGATCGTCAGCCAGGTTGAATAACTGAATCGCCGGATTCTTTGATACGTCCACTTGTCCTGGCCGAGGAGCACTCCATCCGCCGGAACCGGGACACAGGCAAAGTTTCCAGTCACCATCGCGCACCGCAAACTGGCCGCCGATGGACTGTGACACGATGGATGTTCGAATCGGCTCGGTTGCATTCCCGAGCAGGACCGGCAGGAATGACACGCTGTCCTCGCCACCATTCTTGTCCACCTTTGCGCCAACGATCTCAGCAGCGGTTGCCAGCAAGTCGATTTGTCCAACCAGTTGAGTCGTCCTAGTGCCCGCCTTCACCTTGCCAGGCCATCGAGCCACAAACGGAACGCGATGTCCGCCTTCATAGATGTCCGCCTTGTGGCCTCGGTAGATGTAGTTCTGATCGTGACCTGCGGCTTCAAGTTCCGGAATGTTGGCGGCGGGCGAACAACCATTATCTGTAGTGAAAATGATCAGCGTGTTATCAGCGATGCCGTTGTCGTCGATCGCCTTGAGAACCTGACCGACAGTCCAATCGACCTGCATTGTGAAGTCGCCGTACTTGTTGATCCCGCTCTTTCCCTCCCATTCGCCTGCTGGAACGATGGGCGTGTGAGGTGCGTTCAACGGGAAGTAGACAAAGAATGGGCTGTCTGATTTCGCATTGTCATTTATAAATCGAACCGCTTCTTTCGTGATCGTCGGCAGGACATCAACGGCTTCAAATCCGGCAGCTGCCGGGCCTTTGCGGTGAAATGCCTTCTCAACAGTTGCCGGTTCCGTGGGCGTGCGATCGCGGACATAAACGTACGGAGGCATGTCGAGGGAAGCACTGATGCCGAAGAATGAGTCGAACCCCAGATCACAGGGGCCATTCTTAATCTCGCCCGTGTAATCGACCATCCAGCCGTCCTTGAAACCACCTGAAAAATCTCCGCCGTCATTCGCGGTGCCGCCAGTCTTCAGCGGCCAGTCCCAACCGAGGTGCCATTTCCCGATGCATGTTGTGGTGTAGCCATGCTGTTTGAGTAGAGACGCGACGGTCAACCGTCCTTGCGAAATCAACGGCTTTGAAAAACCACCCAGGACACCCTTTTGAAGATGAGTCCGCCAGTGGTACCGACCGGTCAGGACGGAATATCGCGTCGGAGTGCAAACCGACGACGATGTATGACCGTCTGAAAAGATCATGCCTTCGTGAGCGATCCGGTCGATATGGGGTGTTGGAATCTTCGACTCTGCGTTCAATGCCGCGACATCACCGAATCCCTGGTCATCGGCCATGATGTAAATAATGTTGGGCCTGACCGAAGCCGCGTCCGCCGCACCGGGCAACGCGACAAGGGCGGCCAGAGTCAGACCAGTTGATATGATTGAGAGGTGCATTGATAGCTCCCTGCTGATTGTGTTACGCGACTCGAAACAAATGCTCTACTTCTACTTCTTCTTCGCGGGATCGGAAGTGATATTGTTGGCAGGAATCGGGCTGTCGAAACCGTTGTAAACTTCAGGCTTTACACCTCGAGCATACCCGCCGCCTCTGAATGTGTTTGGTTGATACTTGCCGACAAACTCGATCGGTGAATCGGCCACGATTTTGTCTTCGAGCCCCAGGGTCCAGTAAGTTGCGTTGACCAACATTCGGCGGTAACCGTCGTTCAGAATATCTTCTGACGCTCCGTAGAGTGACGTAAACACGCGGCCTTTCTTTCCTGAGGCGCTGGTGTATTCCCGAGTCCACTCCGAAGCCATCGGCGGCTTTGTGGCATCCGGCTCACCATCAGCTTTCATGCTCATTAACGGCTGAGCCATCGTCAGGATGTTCCAGTCATCCTGTGGCACTGCGTTGTAACCACCAGCCTGGACATGGATGTCTTTGACACCTGTCAGAATTGGATGACCAGCCTTGTCAGGGATAATCGTAATCCGAGTGCTCTGCTGGTGATTTCGACCGTAGTGTCCAACCCACGTTTGACCCAGCACCTGATGGCCGAACCCGTTTTTGTAACCCTCAGTTTTTGCCTGGAAATCATATTTGGAATAGGCGCTCTTCTTGTCTCCGTACTTGAAACCGTGGGTCGATGTCCGCAGGCCCATCACCGGACCGCCTCGATTCAGGTACGCATCAATGTGCTTCATTTGCTCATCAGGAAGCGCCTGGAATCGTGTAAACATCACCATTCCATCAGCGGTCTCAAGTGCTTCGAGGCCGGGAACGTTAGATTCACCCGCCTTGATCTCGCCGTTTTCATCCACGCCGAACAGGACGGTGCAGTCGAAGCCGTGATGTCTGGCCAGAATGCGAGCCATTGCCGGAAGCGTTTCCTCACCGCGGTATTCGTGGTCGCTGGCGATGAACACCAGATGTTTGCCTTTGGACAATGATTCCGTGGCCTTGTAGGTAACCGGTTTCGGCGCTGCCGAATCGGCGGACAAGGCGAGTCCGGGCACGATGAAAAGACACAGTTGGAGTAGACCGAGACAGCGAATGACCATTTCTATTTGCCTGCTTTTCGGGGGTGAAGTTCGGGAACCTGTGCTCAGCATGGCGCGTGGCCATTTCTTTTGCCACCTCGCACGAACATGGTCCAGTGGTGACATTCAGTTGGCTTGATCGACATGGCTCCAGCGGGCGCTGGCCGCATCCAGCCAGGCTCGCGTGATCAGCTCGGGCCCTTAAGGCAGGGGATGAACTCCGTCCCAGATCCACCGCTCAGGAGTGACTGCTCTGGCGGGCACATCGTTCAAAACATTGCGACGTTTCGTTCTCTCCTTCCGATTGCGGAATCGACACACACTTCGGCATTCGGCGATCCAGATGGTCGCCAATCCTGCGTATGAATTGAGCGGTCACGACGACCATTGCTCGTAGAAACAATGGATCGAGCCTTCGGCAGCAATCAGCGAATCAAACTCAGAATACAAAAACAAGAACACCGACAGCCAAATGGCTCCCGGTGCTCTATGTTCACATAAACGCGTTGCTTAATGTGACGACTTTCAATCGCGGCGGTCAAAGGTCAGCTTGAAAGATGACGTCGTGTTGCAACTCAAGAAGTTGCCTGACACTCTTCGTTTTTGATGCGAAGAGGTTGTTCGCTGCCCCCGCTTGACCGACTCGATCTAGATCGCGCGTACGTTTTCGGCTCGTGGACCTTTTGGTCCCTGGCCAACGTTGAACGAAACCTGCTGCCCTTCGCGCAGTTGTTCGAAGCTCACGCCTTCCACAGTTGAACTGTGGAAGAACATGTCGGTTCCGGATCCATCTTCGATGAATCCAAAACCCTTGTCAGTAATGCGTTTAATCGTGCCTTCTGCCATCAGTGTATTCCGATACTCTCAAAACATATGTGCAAGCCTCTGTGCGTGAAACACTCACGCGTCCTCGCCCACACCTGGATCGTCGTTTGGTAGCCAGCATTCTTCCTGCATCACATGAAGACAGGACGTTCGTTAGTTGTTGATCAGCTCTTCAGTGAATTCGTGCCAGGATCGTCGTACAGATCGTCGCCGAACAATCCTGGGGGTACGACGTTTTCGTTTACATCGGTCTCATCCTTCGGTTGACCGCGACGAGCCCGCTTGGCTTCGGCTTTCGCCTTTTTTTCCATCTCGCGTTGACGCTTAGCGTACGTATTCTGATTTTTTGCGATTATCTTTCTCCTTGAATTGAGACAGCAGTGTTCGGTGCAGCGGAACCGCTTCCCGTTGGCAACGTGCTAAGTTGTCTGTTTGGTTCGTTGCCGCCGCTGCTGCGTCTTTCGCCGTCGCCTTGGCTTTGGTGTGTCACCACCACCAGCCACTTCAGCCGGATTTCTATTCGGTGTCTGTTGTGCTTCAGTCGCCGTCGATGTCGGTCGCTTTGGCCCGCTGTTCCGACGACCGCGAGCCTGAGAGGCAGGCTTGCGATCTGTGGCATCCGCCGCTGTCGGTGGTTCCGCCTTTGGCTGATTGGGTGCGAGTGGAACTTTCTGACCAATCAGGTTTTCGATCGCCCTCAGATCGCCGCGTTCGTCGGCACTGCAGAATGAAAGAGCCATTCCCTCAGCGCCTGCTCGCCCGGTACGACCGATGCGATGGACATAGCTTTCCGGCTCGAGCGGCATATCGTAGTTAATCACATGGGTGACGCCATCGATATCGATGCCGCGTGCGGCAACATCTGTGGCAACCAGCACTTCAACCTGCTTCTGTCGAAACGCTTCCAGAGCTCGCTGTCGAGCACCTTGCGATTTATTGCCATGAATTGCCGCAGCCTTAACTCCGCCAAGCAAGAGTTTCTGTGCGAGCATATTCGCGCCGCGTTTTGTCTTCGTGAAGACGATAGCGCGATCGACATCAGAACCACTTAGCACCTGTTGCAGCAGCGCTCGCTTGCCGGTTCGTTCGACGAAGAATACTTGCTGCTCGATTCGTTCAACGCTTGTCTGCTTCGGCGTAACGTTGACGCTAACTGGTTTCCTCAGAAGACTCTGCGACAGTTCAGTAATCTTTGGTGGCATCGTCGCCGAAAAGAACAGTGACTGTCTCTGATTCGGTAGCTCTTTGATGATTCGCTTGAGATCCGGCAGAAAACCCATGTCCAGCATGCGGTCTGCTTCGTCCAGAACGAACACTTCCAGCTGATCCAGTTCGACGTATCCCTGATTCATCAGATCAATCAACCGGCCTGGAGTTGCCACCAGAATGTGGGCACCACGATTCAGGGCTCGCACTTGATTTACCTGACTCACTCCGCCGTAGACGAGGGCATGCCGCAGCGCAAGATGCTTCCCGTATGTTGCAAAGCTGTCGCCAATCTGGATTGCCAGCTCTCGAGTTGGGGCGAGAACGAGCACCAGAGGACGATTGGGGGTCGCCTTACGGTCCTGTTGTCCCAGCCTGTTGAGAATTGGCAGGGCGAAAGCCGCTGTCTTCCCGGTTCCGGTCTGAGCACAGCCGAGCACATCTTTTCCAAGAAGCGCCGCTGGCACGGTCTGCGCCTGAATTGGCGTCGGTATTTCGTACTTCTCATCAGCCAGCGCTCTCCGCACAGCTGGAATCAAATCAAGTTCCGCAAAAGTCTTCAAAGGTTTTCCTTAAAACAAGTCAATTGATCGCCCGTTTTCCCTGGTCGTCGACTTCCACCCACGTTCGTCGTACGCGACGAATCAGCTGGAGATATCCAACGTTCCATGTTATGGAAACGGACTGCACGTAGATCTTCGATTTTGAGGTGCGAGCGATCAACGACAGTGTGACTGTCAGATTCGCTCGACATCAACCGCGCACCTTTACTCCTGGCACGCAGAAGCAGGCGAAACACTCGCCGACTTCTTAGATGTTCACTCCGGCTCAGCAGGTCGGACCGACACCACTGGAAAGCAAACGCCGCTTCAATGAGCATTCTGGACAAACAAGCAAAGTCACAGAATCTGGCGCGCCCGTCACGACGCTGGCGGCTTTCCAGAGCGGTCAACGCAACCGATGGTTGGCAGCAGAAATGTGTGGCTAACGCGCCAACACGGGTTTAACGAGGCTGCAAGAGGACCAAGCTCTGCCAGAAAAACCCCGTTCGATCAGAAAACGTCATCCACTTCTCATGAACAACGGTACTCGCTTACTTCCGATCGGATCGACTCGGCTTCCCTGAGAAAATCCGAAGTCGCGACAGAGTGTACCTCTGCGGAGCGTCGCCGCCAACCCGCAATCGCCAGGTCGCTTCAAATAAGTCACTCGATTACCAGACGAATTCGCCCCGACTGTGTCCGCATGTAACGAATGAAGCGATAATGGCGTGTCTATGCAAAGCTTTGACTATGCAAAGCTTTCTGGCATTGAGCAGACCCTTTCAATTCGCGACGTCCTGCTGCCAGGCTGAATCGACAATATGAGCCTGCAGCAATTCATCCTGCAGTATCTGCCAACAGCGACGCTGCTAAACTGAGCCCGTTAGCACACTTCGAAGCTGAAAGAGGCCTTTCCGACCGACTGTTTTAACGTTCGGACGAAATGGCTACATCCCTCATGATTGACACCCAACAGCTCAATTCCGCATTTGAGACAGCAAAGGATCTGCTGCTTGTCGAGTGCCGGACTGAGCCCGGCGGACTGCCTCACTGGTCAGGCGAGTTGTCGACGTCGGCATTATCCACGGCGACAACCGTGATGGCTTTGCAGCAGGTTCGCAACGCCGGCCGCACGGCTGATGACTACTCGCTGCAGGCCGACTTCGAGGAGTTGATCCGAGGCGGCTTGAAGTGGCTGGCCGAGCATCAGAACGACGACGGCGGCTGGGGAGACACCGTCAAAAGTATCAGCAACATTTCGACGACGATGCTGACTCACGCCGTCTTTCATGCAACGGGCACGGCGGAGGAATTTTGCAGGCAGGTCGAGAAAGCAAAGACGTACATCGACGAGAAAGGCGGCGTGCCGGCAGTTGTCGCTCGGTACGGAAAAGACAAGACGTTCTCTGTTCCGATCCTGACTCATTGCGCGCTGGCCGGGCTGGTTGACTGGAACGAGGTCACTTCCCTGCCCTTCGAGCTGGCGTGTCTACCGGCGAAGTTTTACAGCACGATCCGACTGCCGGTTGTCAGTTACGCGCTGCCGGCTCTGATCGCGATCGGACAGGTGAAGCATCATCATCGTCCGAGCTGGAATCCGATCGTCCGATTCATCCGCAACCGGGCGATCAAAACCAGCTTGAAGGTGCTGGACCGGATCCAGCCTCCGAATGGAGGTTTTCTCGAAGCCGCACCGCTGACGAGTTTCGTCACGATGAGTCTGGCCGGAAAAGGGCTCGCTGATCATCCGGTGGTCGCGCGAGCTGTTGCGTTTCTCTGCGACTCCGTTCGCCCCGACGGAAGCTGGCCGATCGACACGAACCTCGCGACGTGGACAACCACGCTGGCCATCAACGCGCTGCAGGAACACGTTCCCGACGACTTGCGTCCCGGCCTTTCCGAATGGCTGCTCGATCAGCAGTACAAAGAGGTGCACCCCTTCACGAATGCCGCCCCCGGAGGCTGGGCGTGGACCGACCTTCCCGGCGGAGTCCCCGATGGAGACGACACACCAGGTGCAATGCTGGCTTTGCAGACCTTGAGCAGGCCGGATCAAGCGGAACGCCGCTCCGGCAATGATTCAGGTGAAATGCCGGAACGACGCTCCGCCTGGTCCGACCTGCAGGATGGTGGCACGGCGAAGGGGGGACCCTCTCACCTTAATCCTCTCTCCCAGGAGGGAGAGGGGACTTTGTTAGCGGAACCGCTCGAGAACAGTGTTGAGTGGCTGCTCAACCTGCAGAACCGTGATGGCGGCTTTCCAACGTTCTGCCGAGGCTGGGGGACGCTGCCGTTTGACCGAAGTTCGGCAGACATCACTGCTCACTGTTTAAGAGCGATTGCCAGTTGGATTTCTGGTGGAAGTAACCAAAGAGTCGACGCGAACTTATGGTCAGATTGGGCAACCGCCACCGGTTTGACTGCTGCGGAGAGGAAGATGGCTGAGATTGACATTGAGAGGATCGAGAGGCAGTTGAAGGAAAGTGACGGAACGGAGCAACGCCTTCAGAGAGCGATCGTGTCAATCGACTCTGGTTTGAAATTCCTTCGCCGTGCTCAACGCCCCAACGGCTCGTGGGTGCCGCTTTGGTTCGGAAACCAGTTTGCCGAAAATGACGAGAATCCTGTGTACGGAACCGCTCGTGTGCTCATGACTTATCGCGAACTCGGGCTGCTGGACGCTCCGGAAGCTCAGAAAGCGGCTGCGTGGCTGGCCTCTGTCCAGCACACATCCCTCGCCCCTCGCCCCTCGCCCCTCACCCACTGCGGCGGCTGGGGCGGCAATGCTGGTATTGAGCCTTCCGTCGAGGAGACAGCCCTGGCTGCCGAAGTCCTGCTGGAATTCGAACCTTATCGAAAGAACGCGTTTGACGGGATTCGCTGGTTAATCGATCGCGTCGTCGACGGATCTGTCTGTGTACCGACACCGATCGGTTTCTATTTCGCTCGATTATGGTATTTTGAAAAGCTCTATCCGCTGATTTTTGCCGTCTCGGCGTTACGCCGAGCGGTCGAGGTTTCGGAACAGAGTCCTGCCTGATTGGAGCCTCACCGTCCTGTGGCGGCTCTCCCCCGGTTAAGTACAGACTCGTTAAATTCACAAACGACGTTCGCGTCACTCTCCCGGTAAGGATTTTTCCTTCCGGATCAGGACGGTTCGACCATAACACCGCCCCGCCCCGTTGCCGAATGGAGTCGGTTTCGTCTGCGGACTTCATCACAGGAGCACAACGTGTCGATCGCACCTGCTGACACGCGTCATGCCAACTCCTCGGAAGAAGCACAGACCGATGAGATGACTTTCGTGGACGACGAAGCTCCGGTAAAGCGTCGGCGGCAACGAAAAAGCACCAGCCACCTCAAGGAAGTTCCAGCCACGCTGGAGCTGCGTGAGAAGGTAAAACACGCCTGCGAAGAGTTCGCAAAAACGCTCGACCGCAGCCGCAATTTCAATAAGGCTGAGCTGGAAGAATGGGCTCGCAAGCTGCTCGGCGAAATGGGACAGCCGGATAAGTATGTCGGCTTCGCGGCAGTTCTGATCGGCAACTTCTTCTGGAAGCGGCAGTTCCTGGCAATCCCGTTTGAACGGCGAATGCTGCTGCTGCCTCATTGCCTGAAACATGCCGAAGGTTGTCCCGCCGATTATGACGACTTCGGCCTCGACTGCGAAACCTGCGGCGCGTGCTCCATCGCGGACTATAAAGTCAAGGCTGAGAAGCTCGGCTACAAGGTGCTCGTCGCAGAAGGCTCGCCAATCGTTCTGAAGATCATTGTCAGCGGCTATATCGATGGCATCCTTGGCGTCGCCTGTCTGAACGTGCTCGAAAAGGCGATCGACAAAATCCTGATCGCAGGCATTCCGTCGTACGCCATCCCGCTGCACTCGGGCGATTGCAAGAACACAACGCTCGATCAGTCCTGGGTGTGGGAAGTCATCGACCAGTACGAGCCGATGGATCAGCCGGAAACCCCCAGCTTCCTGCCAGCCATCCGTGGCGCCAATTTCCTGTTTGAGAAAGACTTCGATCGGTTACTGCCGAGAATCCGCACGAAGGATCCGGCGAAGACCGAATCGCCGATCGCCTTCACGGAAAAGCTGGCTTACGACTGGTTGAAGAACGGCGGTAAGCGATTCCGACCATTCATCACGCTGGCTGCTTACGACGCGATGACTGGCGGAGAGCTTCAGAAAACGAATCTCGAGAAGGTCGACCGGTTACCAGTTCCAGACGGCGTCAGCCGAGTGGCGATGTCGATCGAAGCGTTCCACAAAGCGTCGCTCATCCACGACGACATCGAAGACGACGATATGTATCGTTACGGTCGAGAAACGCTGCATCGCGAATACGACCTCGGCACGGCCATCAACGTCGGCGACCACCTGATCGGCCTGGGTTATCGCCTGCTGAACTCCTGTCGCGAAGATTTCGGAGCGGAAGTTGCGTGCGACGTCACCGACCGCATGTCGCAGGCTCATATAAAACTGTGCGATGGCCAGGGAGCGGAAATGGCCTGGCAGCAACGTCCGACTTTAGAGCTGACGCCGCTCGACGCACTGCAGATTTACGCCCTGAAAACATCGCCGGCTTTCGAAGCGGCGTTGTACTCCGGCCTCCGCATGGCCGGACCGATGGACAACTACGAAGAACTTGTCCCTTCGTTCTGCCGTCATCTGGGAGTCGGTTTCCAGGTTCTGAACGACCTGAAAGACTGGCGCGGTGACACCAACAACAAGCTCGTCTCTGGCCAGGACGCCCAGGCTCTGCGGCCAACGGTGATGCTGGCACTGGCGATCGACGCAGCGACTCCCGAACAGAAGGCCGAGCTGCAGGAAATCATCGACATGCCGTCGACCAACGAATTCCGCGGACCTCGTCTGAAGCGACTGTTCGAAGACACTGGCGTCTTTGAAAAGGCCGACGCTCTGGTCGAAAAATCCCGAGCCCGCGCAGAAACTCTGGCGGACAACGTCGAGAATGAAAAACTCCGCCAACTCCTCTACTTCCTGGTGGACACCGTCCTTGCCCCGGAAGACGACCAGCAGCCAACAATCGAACCGTCACCGATGATGTTCTCTTTGCCGGTTGCATAGGGCCTCGTTCAATGCGTCATGCTCGTCGAGGCTCAATCTTTCTGATGGGCATTTCGTGTTTGGCGATTGCCATCGTGAAGTACGGAAACGTGCACTGGGCATCCACGACCTCGTGCCTGCTCGTTGCAGCTCTCGCGATTCCTGCCGCGTTCTGGGTCAAAGACTGAGTGAGCAGGCGAGTCTTGACGCACCATTGAATCTATGAAACCTCACGCCCCAGGATTGCTGGCTGTTGCAACCGTTCGCCGAGACGCACCCTACTGACTTTCTGTTAGACACCGTCCCCGCCCGGACGAAGACCAGCAACCAGCTATGGAGCATTCCTCGGTCTTGATTTCGCTACCGGTTGCGTGAATGTCCACCGACAGAACTGACCAGCATGGCCTCACGTCTGTTTAACTTTCAGACATCCGAAGAAACGTGATTCCGCTGGTTGTTACCGGGTCCTATTCGTGATCGCCGACATCATGTTGCCGGGTTACCATTTCCGTTGAGATGTGCAGGCCGACGAGGCGGGCGACGAGGATGACCAGATAGAGTTGTCCGATGAGAGCCTCGGCTGTCGTCAGCATGCGAGCCGGCATGGAAACTGGAGTGATGTCTCCGTAACCCAGCGTCGTCAGTGTGACAAAACTGAAGTACAGGGCGGCGGCTGTGTGCTGATCTCCAAAATGAAACGTCATCTTCGTTGTCTGATCTGCGACGTTTGTGGACAGCGCTGTTCCGTCAATTTCCATGACGAGCGAAAACAAGACGGCAAATGCGACTCTAATCAATAGATATCCACATAAGGATGCTGCCAGAGCGTCAAAGTCCACCTGGTGCTGCTGAAACAATGACCGCACGATCAATCGCACCACATGAATCAGAAAACCAATGGTGAGAATCTCCTGAGTGATTCTTAAAGCTGGCTGATCGGACAGGTGTGCCAGCAGAGTCAGGATCAGACAGGCGCTGGCCATCACGAGAGTTATCGTCCTGCTGCGCTTTCGATCGCCGCTCACGGCCAGTGCCGCCGCAATCAGAACGGCAGACAGCAGCACAGTCACCACGACGGACGCAATCGCTTTCCCCAGTTGGTTACCGAACGTATCGACGAACGGAGTCACAAACAGCAGCAACGCAAGACCGATCAGCAATTGTGTGAATCGAGCCTGCTCCAGCCTCGACAGCCACCGACGCGGAGCGTCTTGATCTGGTTGTGAACGGGATTCGGTTTGACTCATTGCTCATTCCGGCTCAACGGCAACAGGCTGAACACGGAACGTTTCGACAAACATGGCATAAAGTGCCGGCACGACGAGCAGGGTCAACAGCGTGGCGACGATTAGTCCGTAAATCATGCACCAGGACATGCCTTCCCAGAGCGGGCCACCGCTCATGGCCAGAGGCAGCAGGCCGCCGATTGTGGTGGCTGTCGTGAGAAAGATCGGCAGCAGTCGTTGTTTGCAGGCATCGACCAGACAGTTCCGGAACTGGTCTCTGGTCAGTCCACAGATGGGACCGGTGCCATCCGATTTCTCAGCCGCATCTTTGATGAGCAGGTCGGCGAACTCGATAAAGATGATGCCTGTATTCAGCACGATCCCAAACAGCGACAGAATTCCCAGTTGCGGCATGAATCCAAGCGCGTTGTCGGTGAAGTAGAGTCCTGGCAATGCACCTATCAGCGCCAACGGCAGCGTTGCCAGAATGATGATCGGCTTTGCCCATCCATTGTACTGGATGACCAGCAGCAGAATGATTGTGAGAATTGAAATCGACAGGCAGACGGCCAGGTACGCGGCGTTCTCATTGGATTTCTCCAGGTTGCCGCCGACTTCGACTCGGAAACCTGCAGGCATATCTGACGCGATCTGCTGCATCTCAGGAGACCGCATGATGCCCTTCACTACATCGTTGCCCAGAACGCCCGGTTCAACCTGTGATGAGACCGAGATGACTCGGTTGAGATCACGACGTTCGATCGTAGCCGGTTCCCAGCGAGGTGTTAGAGTGGCAATCGCGTCCAGTGGCACTTTCGTGCCGGATGTGGCTTCCACAAATGCTGTCTGCAGACTATCCAGCGACTTTCGCTCTTTCCCCGTCAGCCTGAGATAGACTGGTACCAGGTGGTCGCCTTCACGAAACGTCGTCAGTTGATGACCGGAGTAATCTGCATTGAGCGTGTTGGCGATATCAAGATTTGTGACACCTGCCAGACTCGCGCTGTCTTCGTCGACATTTACCTGCAGCTGATATCCGCTGACACCCCAGGAATCAGTGATGCTCCAGGTACCCGGTGTGTTTCGAATCAGTTCCTTCACTCGGTCGGCGAATCGATGCAATGTCGGCATGTCGGCGAAACCTGCACCAGCGACACGAATTTCAACCGGATCTTCAGACGGTCCCAGTTGCAGTTCCTGCGGAATGATGCGTGCACCAACGATCGGCTTCAGTCCGAGTGTTTCGTCTCCGCGTTCAGCGATCTCACGCACGCGACGAACCAGTTCCGGAGTGAACTTTGCGTCCGTCGTGCGAACAAGGACTTCGGCATACGCCGCGTTGGCTGGTTCTGGATTCCAGCTCAGATACCACCGTGAACCACCACGACCAATCATGGTTCTGAAGGCTCGCACCTGCTGGATTGGATCGCCCGACTCATCTGTAACGGACTGACCACCAGTATCAGTCAACGGGCTCAACTTCTGAATGATCGTTTCGACCTGACGGGCAACGATGTCGGTTTGTTCGATCGTAGAATTCTCTGGCAGGAAGATCTGAATCGGAAACTGGTCGCGCATATCTTTCGGAAAGAATTCCGAAGCGACGGGAAGTTTCAAGGTCACGACGAGCAAAGCCACCGCCACACCGATCGTCACAAACTTGAAGTCAATGCACGCACGGACGATTGCTCCGAAGATTCTGTCGAGCGGATCCGATTCCGGTTCGACAGCACTGTCTGAGCCTTTTCGCCTGGTGATCAACGCCGTCAGTTTTGCGAACAGCCAAGGTAGTGGAGCTGATGGTTTTGTCGGGTCGACCGGAGCACGAATGAACGCTGCCGCCAGAATCGTGCAGAACGTCATGGCGAGCACCCAACTGATGCCCAGCGTAATCGATAGCGTCACCGGCAGGCTGTAAACGTACTCTCGGGTGCTGCCGACCAGGCCGATCAACATCGGAGCAAACGCCGCGATCGTTGTGGCTGTACCCATCAGCATGGCGGTCGATAACTGAGTCGTACCTTTGATACTGGCTTCGATCGGCGACATGCCTTCGATCTGGTTCGTACGGGACTGATCACACACCTGCACGGCATTATCCACCAGCAGCCCGAGCGCAATGATGATTGACGCCAGTGAAATCTGCTCCAACTGCACGCCGAACAGAGTGACCAGGGCGATCGCGGCCAGTACCACCACCGGAATATTTGCCGCCATGACCATCGCCGAACGAAAACCCACGACCAGATACACGACAATGACGACGATCACGACAGCGCCAATGACGTTACTGAGTACCTGCTGAATCTTTTCGGTGACGTTCTTCGACTGGTCGGAGATGTATTCGATGCCGATATCCGGGGGAATCGACTGCTCGACATTTCGCATCTCGTCAATACGAGCCTTCGCTGCTTCGCAGACGTTGACGATGTTGGCACCCGACTTGATGGACAGAGCCACCATCACAGCTGGCCTTTTCGTATTCGCATCACCAAACCGTGAAATCACTTGTCGTGGGTCGACGTAATCTCGAACGACCCTGACTCCTTGATCGGGAAGGTAGACCTGAAGAGCGTCATCGCCTTCACCAGCCAGCCCGGTAACGATGCTGTTCAACTCTTCAACAGCATTGAGTTCACCACCCGGCTTAACAAAAAAGCGTCCGGATTTCGTGTCGATGGTTCCACCAGGCGCAACTATGTTCCTCGATTGAACCAGTTGTTGAAGCTGGTCACTGGTGAGCTGCAGTTGCGACCAGGTTCCCGCATCGGTCTCGGCGTAAATCGCTTCCTCGACGACGCCATATTGTTCTGACTTCGCAACACCGTCGAGGAGTCGCAGTTCATCCTCAATTCGCTCAGAAATCATGTCCAGCTTGCGCAGCGAATACTCGTGACGAGGATCAATCTCATTTTCACCTGGCTGTGGCGTCTGAAACACCGCCGCGAGAATCACGTAGGTGTCGCCGTATTCGTCGTTAACGATCGGCGAAATTCCCTGCTCCGGCATCTGCACACGAGCCACGTTGGCTCGAACTTTATTCCAGACGTTATCGATTGCTTCAGCGCTGACGGTTTCCTCGGCGTCCACAAAAACGGTGGAAAGGCCGTTAGTGGTTATCGAGCGAACGATCTTGACAGCATCGATGCGGTCGCAGGCCTCTTCAATCGGCTTGGTGATCAGCTCTTCAACTTTTGTAGCGGGAGCCCCTGGCCAGGAAGTCGAGACGGCGCAGGTGCGTACGGTGTACTCAGGGTCTTCCCGGCGAGGCATCGTGAAAAACGACACAAGACCCCAGGCCATCAGCAGCATGACCAGCGTGACGACGACAGGCCGGTAACGGATCGCGAAGGCGGCAAGGTTCATTAATTGCTCTCCACTTCCGACGCGATGTTTACCGGCTCGCCCTCAACCAGATAATGCACTCCGCCGAGTACGATCTGCTGTCCGCTAAGTGATGATCCATCAATCGGTTCAATCCGCTTATGGGTATTCGGGCCATCGAAAATGGATACCTCTACTTTTCGAACCTTGCTGCTGGCACCGGAGCCTTCGACAACGAAGACGAAATGTTTGCCCGAATCTTCACTGATGGCATCAATCGGAGCATAGACACCACGATGCATACGACCTTCGTTGAGATCGATTCTGACCAGATCACCCGGTCTGAATTGCCATTGTTCCCGTTCAAACAACACTGTGTCACCAGTCAGCTCCGTTGCTCCATCCGGAAGAGCGAGCTTGCCGATGACTCGATCCCGATCGATATCGAAGGCCTCAGAATCGTCAATCGCGACATTCCGAAAGGTCCACAAGCCGAGGAAACTGGCTCGCTGTTCGCTTGCAGTGACTCGGACTTTTTTGACAGTCAGCAATGGCCCACGCGATCGTGCTGAGTTTCCGGCGGGTTCAACGATCTTCCAGAGATACTCGCCCCGATCATCTCGATGGATCGCATTCTGCTCGACGTAGTAATCGTTGCTGTCGTCGATGATGCCTCGAATGCAGGCCCAGATGTCGCGAGTCCTTGCCAGTGAATTCGTATCAACGTCACCTGGGACGATTGCTGGAACCTGCTGGTTTCTGATGAGCAGCGTAATCGTAAACGTTCGCGTCGAAGGATCAGCAACCGCGTCGGTCGTATAGATGATGCCTTCCTCAATAATGTCCGCTCCGTCTGCGCGAGTGAGAACGACATCGAGCGGGTCTTTGTAGTGCATCTGCCGCACGCGTTCGGCCGAGACTTCAAACTCAACTTTCATCGGGTCCATCATCTGGACAGTGACAACCTGCTCGCCACGCTGCACGGTTCCACCGGGAATGACGTGAACTTTCGCAATCTGACCTCGAAACGGTGCATACAGCGTGCAGTCTTTCAGATCGAGTTCTGCGTCCTGCAACGCGGCTTGAGCCTGTTCGATCTGCGCTTCCAGCGATGCGATGTCGGCGGACTGAGCTTCGCCAGTGGCATCCAGCTGAGCAACTTTCGCTTGAGCTGTCGTCAGACTCGCGACGTACTGATCGAATTCCGATTTGGCGATCGCATTCTTGTTGTACGCCTCTTTGGCACGGTCGAAGTCGGCCTGGGCCAGGTCCTGTGATGCAACCGCTCCTGAACGTTGAGCGGGTAGAACCTTGCCTAACTGAATCTCTGCTGCTTTCTTCTGTTTAATCAGAGCGTCGATCTGAGCGCGGGCACTCTTCACCGCCGTCTCGTATCGAGCCGAATCCAGACTTGCCAGTGGCTGCCGCGTGGTTGCATTGCTGACAGCGCCACTAACATTGGTCTCTGGTTCGATCACGTACTGCACGCGTCCGGTGACCTCAAAGCCGATATTTTCAGTCTTCCAGGAGCCAACCGTGCCAGTCACGGCAAGTGATCTCGCTGGGTCAGACTGTTGTAGTTTGATCACACTCACGGGTCGCGGAGCCTGTTCCCGAGTAACTGGCGACTCGGCTTCTTTTGAGCAACCAGTTAACGTGGCAGTCAACACGGCAAACAGCCAGTAATTCCTCATGTTATTCCTCTCAGAGACGTTCGTCTCAACGCCTTGCTTTGAAAAACTCATCGCCGTGCTGATCTCGCATTCGCTTCTCAACGTCAGCTCGGTCGCTGGTAATTAGATTCCAGACGGTGATCCGTTGTTGCGAACCTTTAGTGACTGCAGCAGCCTGACGCTCACGGACTTCCTGCAGATTACTACTGACTTTGTAGGACGGTTCGCCGTACCCGACGACTCCCCAGTAGCTGGCCGCTGCCCAACCTGGCTTGTAGTCGACATCGTAGACCAGAGTCTGTTGCTCAGCGTCTACCTGGACACCTTGCCCGCGTAATGAAGCGGCCAGGGCTCGAACTCGTTCACTGACACGCCGACCGAAACCAAGTAGTTCCCGTTCAACACCGACGGTTGGAAGGTGATCGATCCTGCGGGCAAAGTTGTCGAGCCACGTCGCTGAGCGGGAGGACTTACCAGTCGTATTGACGCGATCGATGTCGTCAATCACCTGCGTCACGGAGCGGTAGTAACGCTGTGATGCCGCCAATTCGTTTTCTACGCGAGGCACGCTCTCATGTGGTGGAGTTGGCTCCGAAAGAAGAGCTTCGTCGTCTGCTCCGTGTGACGGCGCTGGTGCTGTGATGAGAGAAAGCACGCGTCTTAGGCTCTCGTCGGACAGCTCCATCGAAAGAGTGACCGCCTTCGATTGTGCCGTAACTTCTGCGGAGTCGAATTCGTCGAGCGACATCTGCATTTCGTCCATGATGTGACGGAAAATGTTTGCTATGTCATTTGCTGATTTCGTTGCGTCTTCCCCAAAGTTCAGCACGACTTTTGCCGACGTCGACTTTTCAATCGTGACAAAAAACGAAACTCCCCGTAGCGAGCTGAGCAGGCGAGGCAGCTCTACTCGAGCGACGACGTCTTGTGGAACAAGTCCATGATCTTCGAGGTATCGTTGAACTCCTCGAACATCAGATGTGTCTGTCAGGTCGACGGCGTGAATAATGTCAGCAGAGTGGTTGATGACAGCTTGCAGGTATTCTGAAAGGGTTCCGGTCTTGCCATCTGCGGCGGAACGAGCCCATCGAGCTGCTTCCTGTCGGACAGCAGGACTTCGTACGCCCAGAGTGCGCGGTTGAATTTCGATCAGGAACGCGTCTCGTTGTGTCCTCACCGAACGAAGGCCCGACAGCCTTTCAACTCGTGTTTCTTCACGGCGGGCAATGCGTTCCATCGTGACGGTCGGTGGCAATTCCAGAAGACCCGTTGTCCACACCTGCTCGTGTAACTCTGGTCGAACAAGTGCGCCGATCACCAAAGTGCTAACCCATGGCGGAATTCGGGAAGCCCCCGTGAGGAACTTCTCATTCGCAGTCTCTGCCCAGCCTTCGGCTTTAGCTCGCTCTGATTCAAGAATCCGGGCCACTCGCACGACGCTGACCGTATTCGCATCACCCGGCAACAGGCGGGATAATTCAACAGCCGAATCAGCGGCATGAGAGATAGAACCGAGCCCCGCACACGCTAGTCCAGCAATCAGAATTCTCAATCGAGCCATCAGAATTGGTCCCTATCGAAATC